>CAMWXA010000103.1 GCA_947178035.1 uncultured Lachnospiraceae bacterium
TGCTATTATGTCATTGATATCTATTTATGGAATTGCCAAACTACAGTGCAAAGATACAATCTACGCCTACTGCTATTTTACAAAAGAAATTCCAAAATTATTCACATAAAGGCTGAGGTTTTTTAATGAACGAATATTCCAATTTAATAAACGCTTTTGTGCGCCGAAGCCAAGACATTCTAGGTGATAATCTAATTGGCATCTATCTCCACGGATCTGCTGTGATGGGCTGTTTCAACAGCTTAAAGAGCGACCTCGACTTCATCGTTGTCATAAAAGACGATATCACACACGCGGTTAAAAGAGCATATATGGACATGGTTGTCGCGCTGAACAGACAGGCGCCCGAAAAAGGCATCGAACTGAGCATTGTCAAGCAAAATGTATGCAGCCCGTTTGTGTATCCGACGCCGTTTGAACTTCACTTTTCCATAGCACACTTAAACTGGTATCAGACCGACCCTTGTGATTACATCGAAAAGATGCGCGGTACAGACAAGGATTTGGCTGCTCATTTTACCATCATTTATCACAGGGGCAAAGCGCTTTGCGGGAAACCGATTCATGAGGTCTTTTCCGAAGTCAGCCGGGAATACTATTTTGACAGTATCTGGGGCGACATTGAGAATGCACAGGAGGAAATCATAGAAAATCCTGCCTATATTATTCTGAATTTGTGCCGGGTGCTTGCCTGGCAAAGAGAGAATCTTATCCTCTCAAAATCTGAGGGCGGGAGGTGGGGACTCTCTAATATTCCCGAACAATACGCCAGATTGATTGCAGGTGCGCTTACAGAGTATGAATCCCGCAACCTTAATCCAGCATATGATGGGAAACCAGATGAAGCATGTGCAAAAGAGTATGCTGACTATATGCTCACCCAGATAAAAAGCGGCCGCTTGTGACCACTTTTTATCGTATCATGCCCGCAGATATGCGGATTAATATTTATCACATGAAATGGATTCTTTATAATTCAATCCGCTTGGGAAACGCTTCCTTTCGCATAATGCCCCACATTTTATCAATATAAGATAAAGTATAAAAGTTTTCATAGTAATGGTAGTAAAACGCTCCCTTTAATGTCATGGAATAAACGCCTTCCCGCTCTGTCACAAGCCCCAGAAGCTTTGCTATACTCAGCTCCAGTCCATACATCTTTTTCAGCGAAACTCCAAAAAAACGTTCAAAATCCGCAGCGTTCACCTTTGTGCTGTACGCAGTCCAAAACAGGTAATACACCATTCTCTGGCGCATCGAAAACCGGAGCGTCAATGCAGTCGGAAGCTGGCTGCTGTCTATGCGGCGGCAGTATTCTTCGACCAGGAATGTATTGATCTTAAACTGCCCGCGCAGGAGCGTTGTCGCAGAACAGCCAAAGCCGAGAAAATTATCTCTGGTCATGGAAGAATATCGCGCACCCTTTTCACTGGAAAATGTCCAAATCGAAGTGCGGATATATCCCCTCCTAAGACAATAATCTGTAATCGCATCGAGCAGCCGGCGTTTCTCCCGCTTAGGCATCACCGGAACAGGACTCGACGTAAAGGTAAAATCAATAAACGGATAGATTGCGATATGGTTTGCCCCGATTGCAAAGGCAGTGTCTACATCTGTCCGCAAGTCCTCAAAAGTCTGTCCTGGCAGAGCGAAGATAAAATCCATGGAAACCGTTTCAAAAGCAGCTGTTTCCAGCGCATGCTGCATCGCAGAGATGTCTACTGCCCTGCGTCCCAGTATGGTCTGATACTTTTTGTGGAAGGATTGGACGCCGATGCTAATCTTTGTCACTCCGCTCTCTTTGAGCATGCGCAAAAGAGATTCTTTCACATCATCCGGGTGCAGCTCAATACCAATACCTTCCGTAATTGTAAAGTGCTGATCGACCGCGCTGATGATATCTTGCAAACGATCGGCCACAAGCGCTGGCGTTCCGCCGCCAAAATACAAACTGGTAACGGTCTTCTTGGAAGTCGCCTGTCCCCCCACCATATGAATTTCCCTAATCAGCGCATCAATGTAACGAGCACAGCGTTCTTCGGAATAGGAAACCTTACAGTAGGGACAGAAACTGCAGATACTTCTGCAAAACGGAATATGGATATACAATCCCATCTGTGGGCATTCCGCAAAAGATAACGGCTGATCAAATTCGTCCGTAAAAAGAAAAGGCTTTCGCGAACGAGTCAGCCACATTCTTGTCAAATCAGTAATCGCTCCCATTGCTCCTCCTATATGTATCTCAAATACGTGCGCAGCATTTCCAAAATGATTTTCAGGTTTCCACGGAATAGCAGCGTGTATTCTGCCACAAAGAAGTACCCACATTTTTCGCACAGCCCAGGAATATCAATACAGCGCCCACAAGTGCTGCGTCTTCCGTTTTCCATTACCACACATTGATGGCATGGTGTCGGAAAACGATTGTCAATCAGATAAGGAAACGCACTCTTCAGATTAAAAACGGGCGCTCCTTCTTTTATCATCTGCGCAATCACAGCACAACAGTCCGCTTTTTCTTCCCGGCTTAATGCCAAGTCTTTTGTGTCCGGATAAGGTGTATGAAAATTAAAAGATACTGCGCGGACATTCGGCGTGTTCTTTGCCAACAGACACACATCGCGGATCGCATTCTTGTTGATCTGATTGATCGCCATATAGAAGCAGATATTGTCGGCTGTCGCATTCCCGATATTCTCCATAATGGTATCATATGTGTCGCCTCTGACTTTGTTGTGCTGCTCCCGGCCGCCGTCCAGACTGAGCAGAATCAGATCCGCCTCCGGCAGATTGAGCGGAAATGTCCCATTTGTGACGACATTTACAATCAAAAATCCCATCTGCTTTGCCTCGACCACTAAATCCCGCAGCTGCTTTCCGGCATCTTTCCACAGAAAGGTCTCACCGCCGCAAAAAAACAAAATGCGCACTCCCATATCATACAACTGCTTCATTTCCTCTTTAATCTGCTGATAGGGGTAAATGACCGCCGTGATGTTATTTACGGAACAATGCTTACACTTGAGGTTGCATTTGTCAGTCAGTATCACTGTTCCAAGAATGGGATCCTTCTTTTGCAGCAGCACCGTTCGAATCCCAAACCTGGCAAAATATAGAAAAGATGATCGTTTCATAACCGCTTAAACTCCACTATCTGATGGTATTTTTATCTGAATGGAATAAAAATAGTATAGCATACAGAGATTCTCACTTCAATCTTTTTAGTAGTTTACAAAACCACTGCTTTTTCTCTTCGTTACTGTTCACTCCGTTCCAGTAACAGGCAAAAATCCATGCAAAAATTGCAATACGAACTTCGTTCGTACGCAAATGGATTTTTGCTTTTCAAGCTGTACATTTTCTCACGGAATGCGCAGTTCAGCGCATTCCTGACCCGTGAACAGTAATTTCTCTTCATCCGGCAAAGAAAATGTGATATGATAGATATGATTCAATTTAGGAAAGGAGACCTCGATGGATACCCTGAAAAGATTAAGCGGCTATATCACTGCAGAGCTTGATTACTGGAATTTTTCCGGCGTAATCAGAGTTGTGCAGAACGGCAGAATACCGAGGCGCTGGTCCAGTACCGCCTGGGGAATGGCATTGCAGCGATTCTGCACAACGAACCGGATCAACATTCGCGCAGGCCAGAAGAAGTCCCCCTGCCGCCGGAAGCACTTCAAAAATACACCGGAACCTACCTTCCTGGCAAAATACAGATACAGGAAAAGAACGGCAAACTGTATTTAGTCCGCGTGAACCAAAACATTCATATTGAACTGTATTGTGTCGAAGAGCACAGTTTTGTGCGGCGTCACGAAGAGCAGTCCGTTCCCCACAAGCTGATCCAGGATGGCGCTGCCACTCCTTCCGTGTGGGGATATGAGCGCGTCAGCACGCAATTACAATAAGAAACAGCCAATGAGAAAATGAAGTATGGCGGAAATACAAGACGCCAGAGCGTACATACTATGATTGTAGAAATAGAATCTTATAAAGGGGATATCCTTTTATATGGGAAACGAATCACCTATGCTGAATTTTTAAGTCAGATTAATGAAATAGAAGCTGTATATGACAGAATACAGGATAATTTTATCGCTCTGCTCTGCCGAAGATATGACTGGATGATTACAGAGACACAGGAAAATCCAGCGTATGTCTATGACAGGGATATCGAGAGAACTTATCGAATAACAAGAGATATGTTTGAAAGAGGGTTATCTTCAAACAATTGATGGATATGCGTGCAAAGCACGCAGGGAGTAGCGGAATGAATTTTAGGCTAGCTGTAATGCAGGACTTACCGCGTATTAAAAAGATGTATCGCGGCATTATACAACAAATGAATGAAAACCAGATACCAATCTGGGACGACATTTATCCTTGTGATTTTTTTGAGAACGACATAATGAACAATCAGCTTTATCTGATGCTGGACAATACTGAAATCCTAGCCGCATTTGCCTTGTGCGATTCCAACTCCGGTGAAAATGCTGTCGAGTGGGAAGATTCTTCTGGCAAAGCCTTGTACATTGATCGTCTTGGCGTCAACGCAGATTATTCCAGAAAAGGAATCGGCAGTCTGATGCTCACGAAGGCAAAAGAAACCGCCAGGACACTGGGGGCAGAATATCTGCGCCTTTTTGTTGTGGATATCAATACCCCTGCGATTCAGTTGTATTCCCAAAACGGATTTACGCGCGTAAAGGGTGTCTATGATGAGGTGATTGATACTGATTACATATTACATCAATACGGATATGAGCTGCAATTATGTTGACGGTCATAATTTGCAAATGTATAATGATACCATAAAAACGCTTATGCCGCCCCGTTTTTCTGAACAAAGATGACAAGAACTATGTCGAACCTGACATCTCTGTCATCTGCGGCAAGAGCAAGCCTGACGACAAGGGCTGCGTCGGAGCGCCGGACTGGATTATTGAGATTACTTCCCCTTCCAACCCGGAAACAGATTACGGAATCAAGCTCTTTAAATACCGCACATGGTTTCGACAAACACCCCCATACACTCTATTGGATGCATTCCGAAAGATTTCTCAGCTTTCCATTGATATCCCATTCCCCACACCGTCTTGATATACTCCATCTGCGTGCACTGTAACAAAAATTTAATCATCAAAGCTGGAAACGAGAGGCTCCATCTTGATTGTCATTATGGATGTGTGGTAAAATAATTACATATTTTCTTAGAAGAATAAAATGAGTGAATGAGGAACTACTGTGAATTATATCATTTTTGATTTGGAGTGGAATCAGGCCGCCGATTTGCGGACAAGGCGGGCAAATAGTCTGCTGTTTGAGATTATTGAAATTGGGGCAGTGAAATTGAATGAAAAAAGGGAGCAGATTGATGATTTTCATGAACTGATTAAGCCTCAAGTGTTCCATACAATGAATCAGGTGACAGGGGATTTAATTCATTTGAAAATGGAACAGCTTGAAAACTGCCGCTCTTTTTTGGAGGTGGCCAGTGATTTTATCAGATGGTGCGGCAGTGATTACATTTTTTGCACATGGGGAAGTCTTGACCTCACAGAACTGCAGAAAAATATGGATTACTATAATATGACACCGATGTCAGAAAAAACATTGAAATACTATGATATTCAGAAATTGTTCAGCATAGCTTTTGAGGATCGGAAGTCACGGCGGACGCTGCAGTACGCAGTTGATTTTCTTGATATTCAGAAGGATGTAGTATTTCACAGAGCATATGCAGATGCATATTATACGGCAGAGATTATCAAAAGGATTGAAAATGACAGGGTCTTTCAGAATTATTCCTTTGACACATACCGTCTGCCGAGAAATAAAGCTGAAGAGATAAGGATCTGTTTTGAAGATTATTCTAAATATATATCAAGAGCTTTTCCAGACAAGCTCAAAGCGATGGAAGATCGGGAAGTCACTGCATGCAGGTGCTTTGTCTGCGGAGCAAAGACGAAGAAAAAAATTCCGTGGTTTACCAATAACGGGAAGCATTATTACACGATTGTTGCCTGTCCCCGCCATGGCATGATCAAGGGGAAAATACGGCTGCGCAGAACGGAGCACGGCAGAATCTATGTGGTAAAAACAATGAAACAGGTTGATTCTGATGGGGTGCAGGATATTATCAATAAGAAAAATCAGGTCCGCAGAAGCAGAAAAGAACGACGCCATAAAAAGGAAATCGAGTAAGGGATTTTATCCCCTGCCCGATTTTCTTCGGAACAGCGTATGCCGGGATGCGCTGCGCCATCTGGCCCTGCGGCGCGCGTCCCTTCTGGCAGCACGGCTTTCCCGTCTTCTGCTGCGGCGGCGTTTACTGCTTTGACCTCTTGGAGAAAAGCTATAATTGTTGATGATGGATATGATAAATAATATGAATACAATCACAGCTGCCACAATAACGATTCCCATAATAACTTTTCTGACATCGATGTAGATCACATTCATTTCCTCTTCGGGTTCTTCAGATAGCTCGGAGGATGCCAGCATTTCTCCCTCAAAAGCATCTGGAACGAATTCATAGGCATGTTCGCTGGAACTGAAGTGAAAAGCAGGTACACTGGACTTGTAAAATACCAGATTGCAGCCCCCGACAGGAACATCAGAGTAGATGTAATTGATAGAAGCAATAATATTTGTATCAGATGACGGCTCTGTGTAAGTCAGGGTTGATATGGTATCTGAAAATTCTGCAGTGTTTGGCAATATGACATATGAATCATTTTCTATAGAAATCAGCGGTGTTGAATCGCCAAATAGATCATTTTCTGTATCAAAAAAATCCATTGTATCAATATTGTATTTTGTCTCATTGTCCTTGATAGATACCCTCTGAAAATTTTCAAAACCATACTGGAAAAGCGTGATTGTATCCTCAAACTGATACGGTGTTTCATCCATCAAAACGACACAGACGAGCTTCATTCCGTTTTTCTCGGCAGCAGACACGAGTGTCTGGCGCGACTGCGATACATATCCCGTCTTGCTCCCAAGAAGATACTGGTATTCATAGGGTTTTCTTTTGTAGAGCTGATTTTTGGATGCAATCCACACATCTTCCTCATCGTCTGGATTTAATCGAAAATGATAGCTTGATGTAGAGGACATTTTACAAAGCTGTTCATTGCCAAAAAATTCACAACCAATCAGTGCAAGGTCATAGGCACTTGTGTAGTGATTCTCATCGAAAAGTCCATTACTGTTCGTAAAATGGGAATCAACGCCTCCGAGAGCAGCGACTTTTTCATTCATCAGTTCCGCAAAAGCTTCCATTGATTTTTCTTTACCTAGTTTTTCAGCGACGTGTTCTCCAACGGCGTTTGCAACCTCGTTTGCAGACTGCACTAAAACACAATATAGAGCCTGTTCCATAGACATAGTGTCACCAGGATTAACAACACCGAGTTTTGATCCATCACCGGGAACATCGTATATCGCATCATGCGAAAATGTGACTATTTCGTCCAAGGTACAATTCTGCATCGCGAGCAGGCATGTCAGAATCTTAGTTGTACTGGCCGGATAGCTTTTTTCGTGAATATTTTTCGCATAGAGAATCGTATGTGTATTCATTTCCATCAGAATGGCGGACTGTGCACCGATAGCAGGCCCCTGAGGCCAGTTGGCAGTCTCGTTGGATTGGACTGGAAGTGTTTTTCGCTGTTCCATCTGCTCCATGTAGTCTTCCGTGGCATGTGATACAGCAGACCCGGAAAGAACAGTATTTGTAAATGTTTTGTTGGAAAGAAGCACTGATATGAGTACAGCGCCGGCAAGTAATCTATTTAATATTCGTTTTGTCTCAATCATGTAACAAATCCCTTCATGTCTATGATAAATGGTATCTATATTAGATTGTACACTATTTTCGTAAAAATGTAACCTGATATAAAAATTTAATATATTAAGGACTAAAGCGTGTTTGAAAAATACTTTCTGCCTTTCCACGGAGAGAGAAGCAAACCATAGAAATAAATTTTTATCTATGCAGGTACAGGAACTGTGTGGTACAATGAATAATATTAAGGCAGACAGAATTAGAGGTGAATTCATTTATGAAATATATTCGAGATATTTACTCAGTACAGTTGATACAAACTGTTGGCAGATTGTGCTGAGGATAGATATCGAAACTTGCTGACAGTCACAACTGTACTGTTTCAATGGGAATATTGATTTTGAAAAGCTGCAGATTTCAATAGGAAGATTGATTTTAGTAGAGGAGTACAGTTATGTGTTATATGAAAGAAATCATAAAAAATAATAGAAATTGGGTTATTCTGTATCTGGCAACAGGCCTATTCAATGCATTTATGGCAAATTATAAGGCAGACTATTTTCAAAAGATCATTGATGGTCTGACAGAACGGACATTAACCGTTTATGGAATCTTGATTTATGGTGTCGTTCTTTTGGTAAATTATGGAATGAATTATCTGGACGAGTATCCATCAGCCAAACTGAAAAATGAGATTTATCTGGATTTTAAATTGCTGGCATTGCAGAAAATAGGCAGAATGGATTATTCTGAATACCAAAAGCTTGGAACCGGAAAACTGGTACAGCAGATTGAAAACGGTGCCGATGCCGGAAAAGGGGTTCTCTATGACTTTTGGTTCTGTATTGTCAGAAATTTACTTCCAACCGTTTTGTTCAGCTTATACTTCATATGGAAAATAGACAGAACGATCACATACTTTCTTGCGGCAGGATATCTCATTGTGTTTCTTGTGACCAATTTACTGCTGAAAGGGTTATATCAGATTAAGGAAAAGATATTGACCAATGAGGAGGCGTTAAATCACTTTCTCGTGCGCGGTTTCATGGAAATGCTGGTTTTCCGCATGAACCGCCAGTTTCCAAACGAGATGCGAAAGGCATCGAAAGCCAAACAGGTCATTGTATCTTCTAAAGTAAAAATGACCATGATACACGAGGCATTTTTCACGATATTTGCATTGTTAGTCGCCTGCCTGGATATCGGGGTACTGATTTATGCGTGGAAAAACAGGCATTTGTCTGTGGGCGCTGTGGCTGCGCTGATTACGCTGATCGAGAATGCGTACACTCCCATTGCAATCTTTAATGTCATTTATGTTCAGTACAAACTAAACAGAACAGCATGGATGCGGTTTACAGCACTGCTGGATATGCAGGACGATATACAGCTTCAGCAGGGTGTTGCTTTTGACACACTCTCAAAGGAGATTCGCGTTGAGAATTTATCGTTTTCCTATGAAAAAACGTCTCTTTGCAGCCAAGATTCCGAAAATGCTTTGTATTTTCCCCAGAATGATTTCCGCTGCTTCGATACGAAGATTCTTGATCATGTCAGCCTGACGATTAAAAAGGGTGAAAAAGCAGCATTTGTCGGTGAGTCAGGTTCTGGGAAGTCCACGCTGGCCAAAATATTAATCGGGCTGCTCAAGTACGAGACGGGTGATATCTTTTTTGATGGAGAACCCCTTAAAAAGTTTTCATTGGAGTCGCTGTATGAGAAAGTATCTTATCTATCGCAGGACACGCCTGTATTTGACGGCACAATCAGAGAAAATCTGGTATTTGACAGAGACGTTTCAGACGCCGAGATTCATGCAAGTCTTGAAGGCACACAGCTGCTGTCAATGCTCGCGTCATTGGACAACGGTGTGGATACAAGAATCGGAGAAAAAGGAACGTGTCTGTCGGGTGGTGAAAAACAACGGCTTGCCTTGGCAAGACTGTGGTTTAATGATGCCAGTATCGTTGTTTTGGATGAAGCGACTTCGGCCTTGGACAATGTAACGGAAACTGTTGTCATGAAAAATGTTTTAGCACAGGTACAACATGCAACGGTGATTGCGATTGTTCATCGTCTGACTTCCATTCGCGAATTTGACCGGATTTTCGTATTCCGTGACGGGAAAATTGTAGACAGTGGAACGTTTGCGGAATTGCTGGAACATAACAGTTATTTTGCGGAATTATTTCTGAAATCTCCTAAAATAGAGCAATAAAACCACCCTATAGGTGGTTTTTTGCATCTTTTATGCCTGGATGCCTGCGTCAGCAGGCAGTTTCATAATTCGTTTTCAGTTCTATGGCAGTTTCAGCAAAAACAGAATATTTTTCAGGAACTGCGAATTACAGCGTGCTTGACGGAAGCTCAAATAACGTGTATTATTCTTTTGAAGCAAATGAAAGTCTCACAATGTCTGGTTCAGTTAAAGTATATGATACAACAAATTCTGGTGGTTCTGCATATCCCACCACCATTTGCTGTTACAATGGGAGGCAGCTTATGTATACATATGGATATTTGTTTTATATACCTATCAATGTAATATATGTATTTATTTTTGCTATAAAGGGAATTTTTAAAAAAAGAAAAAAGGAATATTACTTTTTTGTGTTAATTTCTGCTATTTATCTGAATTTTTTCATAGAAAAAGCATTTTTTCCTATTTTTACAGATGGTGCTGGTTATTATATTACACTGTCAAATTATATAAATATAGATATAACAAAATTATTTCAATATACGCCATATCAAATAATAGGAAATTTGTTGTTAACATTTCCTCTGGGAATACTCATGGCTTTTATTATAGACTGTAATAACAGCGTTAGGATAGGTATCTCAGTGCTGTTTTCTGCATTAATAGAATTTATACAGTTAATTATGATCTTTTCATTGCATTTGATTGATGTTTTTTTTGATGTCAATGATATAATACTAAATATCGTGGGTTGTTTATTTGGAAATTTCGTATTTTATATATTCTGCAAAATTTATATTCATATGCAATACAGCCAGTGCCGTAATTCAGTTATAAGATATTTTTATCAAGTGTGTTATAATTGTGCAAATCATAAATCAAGTCTATATGGTACGGATCTGATTAAGTGATACGGTTACTTTCCGTTATGTAGTATGCGATTAGATTTTTAAAATGTCGCATTTATGCAGCTTTAGGCGTTTTACAAACGCCCAATAATTGCATTGTTATCATACTCCTGCAGCATGTTATTGCGCTTGTTAAGATATCTGATTTTTGAAAATTTCACAAAGTATATCATAGACTCTTTCTGCCATTCTCATAAATCCGAGCGCATTGGGATGTGTGCCATCAACAGTGCATTCTGCCCTGCCATAGGTTCCGAAAAGCGTTTCGCCATCCAAAAACCATATGTTTTCATCACCCTGCTTTTTGGCATTGGAATAAGTGGTATAGATTACTTCTTTTCTTGCCTGTGCATCCTTTTTGTCTTTGTCGGTATCCGGTCTGCTCACCATTAAAACAGGGAGATTGGGATGCGCCTTTCTTACCGTTTGGAAAAATGCCTCGTGGGTGTCAGAAAGCTGTTTTATACTGTCAGCATTATGGTCGTAATCGTATACGAATACGCTTATGTCTTTCAGGGACGCAAGATATCGTGCAAATATCTGTTCACCTCTTGCAGATCCGGAAAAGCCGTAATTACGGTAATCGGCGTCCAGCCAACGGCATACGATGCTGGTATAGGCATTGCCTGCGCGGGATGCGCAGCCGCCTTCTGTAATGGAAGAACCGTAAAAGACAATTGCGTTTGCTATTGTATATTCCGGTGGTTCTGCCATTGTTGCCGTATCGTCGATGCCAATTTTCATGGAAAGAAGATGGTCGTTTCTTGGCAGGTTAATTGTCACGGTCTCCATTGTGTTCTTTTTGGAAAATGTTTTTTCCACACTGATTTCTTCCATGATATGGCAGTCTGGGGCAATGTATCCGAGATATTCGGATTCGATTCCCATGCCAAGATAGATGTCTGCCCCGGCAGAGCCGGATAGCGGGATGTTAATGTCTTCTTTGGCCTGACTGAGTGTCATGCGGATCGTAAGTCTGGCAGAATCTGTACAAAAGCGTACACGCCCTCCCGTTGCACGTCTGCCCAAATAATCGTATTGGGGCATTTTTTGCAGCATATATTCCGGCAGCCTGTAGAATTTTCGGGCTTCGGCATCTGTTACGGCAAGACCGTAGATTTTTAGGGGGTATTGTGTAATATCATAATATTTCATGAGTATTCTCCATTTTAATGATCATAAAGGATAATGCCTTATGTAACCTGAATTCGGCGCAAATTGCGGGAATGATTTTCAAACACGTTCCAGGT
>CAMWXA010000104.1 GCA_947178035.1 uncultured Lachnospiraceae bacterium
GATATCATGTCAAAGCAGCTGGATTTCTATATTGATACGGTGGATGTGGTAAACGAACATGTTATGTGCGACAAGCTCAGGCTGAATCAGATTCTGCTGAATCTGCTGAGCAATGCCATGAAGTTCACAAAGCCGGGCGGTATGGTGAGTGTCCGGATTTTGCAGAAAAGCAATGCACCGGAAGGCTATGCAGCGTATGAATTCCAGGTGAAAGATACAGGAATCGGCATGAGCCCGGAATTTGTAAAGAATGTTTTTGAACCCTTTGAGCGTGAGCGGACAAGTACGATCAGCGGAATACAGGGGACCGGGCTTGGCATGGCGATTACCAGGAACATTGTGGATATGATGGGCGGTGCCATCTCTGTAGAGAGTGAGGTGGGAAAAGGAACCACATTTACGGTATCCCTGCAGTTTAAGACCTGTTCCGGTCCAATAAGGCAGGAAACGATTCCTGAGCTGCAGGGGCTTCGGGCTCTGGTGGTGGACGATGATTTTAACACCTGCTCCAGCGTGACCAAGATGCTGGCTGCCATCGGCATGCGTCCCGACTGGACGACATCTGGCAAGGAGGCGGTTCTCCGGGTAAAGCTTGCCGGGGAACAGGAGGATGAATACGCCGTATATATCATAGACTGGCTCATGCCGGACATGAATGGGATCGAAGTGGTGCGGCGGATTCGCGCAATAATCGGTGAAGAGACACCCATTATCATACTGACGGCCTATGACTGGTCGGATATTGAAGAAGAGGCAAGAAAAGCTGGCGTCACGGCATTCTGCTCCAAACCAATCTTTTTATCGGAGCTCAAGGAGATACTGGAGTCGCCGTTTGTGGACAAGGATTTGGATGCGGATTTGCCGGAGGCGTATTCTTTCCAGGGGAAAAAGATTCTCCTGGTGGAGGATAATGAACTCAATCAGGAGATTGCGGTGGAGATTCTTCAGGAAGTCGGCTTTGTCGTGGATGTTGCGGATGACGGCGCTGTCGCGGTAGAACGGATGATGGAGGCAGAACCTGGTCAGTACGATCTGATTCTGATGGATATCCAGATGCCAATCATGGACGGTTATGAAGCGACACGGCAGATTCGGGCGCTGGAGAAACCAGATATTGCTGATATTCCGATTTTTGCCATGACAGCCAACGCTTTTGATGAAGACAAACAGGCAGCGCTGGAAGCCGGCATGAATGGTCATATTGCAAAGCCGATTGAGGTTCCCAAACTGTTGGAGCTTTTGTGGGAGATTGTAAGACCGACAGAATGTTAAAAAGAGACTTCATATGAAGTCTCTTTCTCAATGCGCAGCCCCATGCAGAGGAAATATGCCGCTAAGGCGGCGCATGGGGCGCGTGACAAGCTATTAATTTATGTGTTATAAGGAGAATTTGTATGGCGATTATCGGGATTGATCTGGGAACTACATACAGCCTTGCCTGTGTCTACCGCAACGGCAGGGCAGAGCTGATTCCCAATGAACTGGGGGATTACAAGACAAACAGTGTGGTAAGTATGATGGAGGACGGCTCCGTGCTGGTGGGTGCAGCCGCGAAAGAGCGGTTGATCACCCACCCGGAAAGCACCGCGGCGTCCTTCAAGGTCTGGATGGGAACAGAGCGCATGATCAGCTTGGGGAACAAGAGTTTTAAGCCCGAGGAGCTCTCTTCTCTTGTGTTAAAGCAGATATTGCAGGATGCCCGGCAGTATCTGGGGGAACCTGTGGAGGAGGCCGTGATCAGTGTCCCGGCTTATTTTAATGACAATCAGCGCTGTGCCACCAAATTAGCTGCACAGCTTGCCGGACTGACAGTAAAGCGTCTCATCAATGAGCCTTCTGCAGCCGCTTTGTACT
This sequence comes from uncultured Lachnospiraceae bacterium, assembly GCA_947178035.1. Taxonomy (GTDB): domain Bacteria; phylum Bacillota; class Clostridia; order Lachnospirales; family Lachnospiraceae; genus COE1. The sequence goes on from CAMWXA010000104.1 coordinate 1,855, forward strand.
ATCGGCACAGCATGCAGGAGCAGGGCGACAGTCAGATGATGGTGATTGATTTTGGCGGGGGCACTCTGGACGTGAGCATTGTGGAATGTTTTGAAAATATTATTGAAATCACAGCTATCGCCGGCGACAATCATCTGGGCGGCAATGATATTGACTGCGCGATTGCGGCATATTTCTGCAGGCAGAATGGTCTGACGATGGAAAAACTGGATGCTTTTGCGCTGTCTTCCCTTTACCGGCAGGCGGAGGAGGCCAAGATTGCCCTGTCACAGGGGGATATGGACACAAGGGTATCCGTGGTGCTCGTGCAGGATGATAACAAGTACAGCGTGACACTGACAAACACCTTGCTGAGGCAGCTGTGTGAACCGATTTTTGGCAAGGTCAGGGCAGTCATTTCCCGCGCCATGAAGGACAGGGCGCGGGCAGGCAGAATCAATGAGGTTATTCTGGTGGGCGGTTCTGCGCAGCTCACTGTCTTTTGCGATTATCTGGAAGAGCTGTTTGGCCGCCGCCCCGCTGTACATGGAAATACAGATGAGATGGTGGCGCTTGGGGTAGGACTCTGTGCGGGGATCAAGGAGCGCGCGGAGGAGCTTCAGGATCTTGTGATGACAGATGTATGTCCATTTTCCCTGGGCGTGGCAACTTACAATGATGTCAGAGACAACAATCCGCATATGGCTTTTCTGATCCAGCGAAGCAGCATGCTTCCGGCCAGCCATCAGGACAATTTTTATACACTTTCCAACAACCAGCAGAAACTGCGGTTTGAGATTTTTCAGGGAGAGGGGTATTATGCCAAGGACAACCTAAAGCTTGGAGAGCTTGAAGTCAGGGTTCCGCCAGGAATGGCAGGACAGCAGTATGCCACAGTCACTTTCACGTATGACATTGACGGGATTCTCCATGTCAGTGCCCGCAGCAGCGGAGGGGATTACCGGGAGCGGATGATTCTCAATTCCCGCTTTCAGCCGAGAGACATGGCGCTCCAGCAGGCACATGAACGGATTTCACAGATTCAGCTGGCTGCCAGAGGGAATCAGGAGGATCAGCTGTTGTTGGAGACAGCAATGCGCTTGTATACCCAGATGACTGGGACTGTACGGGAACAGGCTGCGAAACTGATTCAGTATTTTGAGTGGAATAGAGAAAGCGGTGACTTGATTCAGAGAGAAAAAGCCCGCCGTGAGATGAGAAAGCAGCTGGCAGCGATAGAGATCTATCTGTACGCAGATCCGCTGGACTTGGATTTCTGGGCGGACGATGATGAAGATAGGGAAGATGACGAATAAACAATTGATTATCAAAATGGACAAGGAGACAAAATGATGGAAGATATTTGGAAAATTCTGGGCATTGAGCCAAGTCATGATACGGCTGCCATAAAAAGAGCCTATGCGAAACAGACGCGTCAGTACCATCCAGAGGAAAATCCGGAAATGTTTCTGCGGCTGCGAAAAGCCTATCAGGCAGCGATGGATTTCTGTGACAGCTTTCAGCAATCCGAACGCGCGCCCGAACAAGAATTGATAGAAGGCGATAATACGAAAGACATCTTTCCTGAACAAGAATATGCGCCTGAACAAGAATTGATGGAAAATGGCAGTATATTTGAAGACAAGAATGGGGATCGTATATGGGAAACAAAAGATCAGACAGAAGATACCGGCTGGCAGATTGTTGCAGATGAGGAGGAGGCAGAGAATAATCCATACATAGAGCACGATGCCCACAAGCAGTTTGTAACATTGTATACTGGAAAACAGTGTAACAATCCAAAGCTCTGGATGGATTACTTTACATCTTCCGCTTTTCTGGAAGTCCACAGGCAGCCGGCATTTACAGCACTGCTTCTGGAGGATGTGGAGCGGCAGGACAATCCTCCGGGCAGGGAGTTTTTGACATGGCTGCACATCGCTTATCAGTTTACATCTTTTTATGCTGGAAACCCTTCTATGCCAGGAGGGCAGGAACGCCAGTTTGAAATTCATGGAACTGGCTTTGAAGGGATGGAGTCCGTCGTTCAGATTGCTGCGAAAGGTCCGGTTCCGAAGCAGTTTCGGGGCAATGAGCGCGCCTTGTCCATCAGCTTTTCCGAGTACCATTTTCTCATGCGCCTTGCAGAGGAGGGGAGCTGGAGTGACCAGGCCGTTACAGCCGCCCGGAGTATCATCAAGAATTATGTTTTGGCATACTTAAGAGAAAAATGTGCACAGAGCGGAAATGGGAAGGAGCGTCATCCCGCGGGATTGCGGCTGCTCGAAGATTTCTTCGGACGACAGACACTTCCCGGGGAGCTTTACCATATTCTGTGGGAGTGTCTGTCCCTCAAAACTGCCACGATGGGACGCACAAAGCTTTTCTATGGCAGACTGCGCGAAATTGTCCTGGAACGGGTTCCCGGGATCGCGGAGGAAGAGGAGAATTTCAGTCAGCTGTTTCAGGAGGATGTGATCTATTTTAGCGAATGCGGAAAAAATCCCCAGAAGGAGGCTGCAGAGACGGAGGCTTTCTTTGCGCGGGAGGATGTGCAAAAGGCGCTTCGCAGCCGGCGTTTTGTGGAAGAGTATCTTCTGTGCATTTGGATGAAAGAAGACAGATGCATTCCTTTTCTTGAGAAGATCAGGGCATTTTATCGTGAGAATCCTGATGCGCCCTGTGCGGCAAGTGTGGCTGCACTGGCAGACCGGCTGCTGCAGCAAAAAGAGGTAAAGCGGCAGATGGAGGAAGACGAATCAGTGCCTGTCACAGAGGAGTGCATGACATTTGACTGCCGTCCTTTTTTCCGGTACTGGCTGAACACAGGGTTTTACCTTGCGGAAGATCCGGAGAGCGGACAGTCGCTATTGATTTATCTAAACTATTGTTTGCCATATCTGTCCGAATGGAGCGGACGCTTTGCGGAGACAGGAAAAAGGGAGACAATGACGCTTGACGGTCACACGATTGATGTGATATTCCATCGGCGGTATATCGAATATCAGGTGGATAAGGCACCGGTATACCGTCCTTTTTTGGATTGGACAGCTTTGCGGGACGTTCTGCGGGAAGATAATCGCAGCTTGTTTCTATTATTGCCGGTCACAGCTGCGGCATTCGACCAGTATGAATCTGTCCGGGGCGAACTGCTGCACAGACTGGAAACGACCGCGGCACCCAGGCAGGATCGGCGCATGATAGCTGGTTTTCTTGCCGGTCATACATGTTGTCTGCCTGTATCAGAGAGTCAGCAGGATGCTCTCGCAGCGCTTCCAATGGAGCTGCTTGCAGAGAATGAAAAGCATCTTTATGGCTGCAGCTGGTATTCGCAAAGGGGCGTACTGGTTTTCTTTGAGCAGACTGCAGCGGGGAGGCGTGATCTGCCGAGGAGCTATTATGAAGGAATTTATGAGGAAAGTGCGGCGGTTTCTATGGCGCGCAGATTGCTGCGGGATTTGGTGTCACCTGTCGGTTTTGACCTGTCGCTGCTCCAGCAGCTGCCTGACAGGATCTGTGTGCAGCCGCAGTATGCTCCGGCAGAGGCACTGGAAGAAGGAGAAATTACCGAAGAGGTGCTAAAAACGCTGATTGAACGATATGCGCAGGGCAGTCTGAAACGGCTGCAGCTGCATTGGTATACAGGTTCGCTGGTGTTTCTGCGCGATGAGCGCGGCTTTGCCTGTCTTTATTTTGATGAACTGTGGGATACGTATTATATTCTGCTCTCTATGCCGGAGGTGTACCGCACGGTGGAGGACAACAAAAAACATTACATTCCTTTTGGCATGGGAAAACTGCCGGATTATGGAATCCACCAGAGTACGGCGTCCATTATCAGCAGTCTTGACAAGGTATTCGGGCAGATGGGGCGCGGGGAGTCCCTCGCGATGCGGGTGGAAGACCAGCTTCTCTGGGCGGTTGGCAACAGCGGCGTCCTGGAACGGCAGCGATATCGGGCTGCAAAGCAGAAGCTGGGAGGATTTCCGGCAGAGCAGGTACAGAATTACATATTGTCGAAATTTGTGATTTTTCGCTATCCGGAACAGGTGGAAAGGGAATTACCTGACGGAAACAGCAGTGTCATTGAGATTGGCAGTGGGAATACGGATCAGGTAAAACTGGCTCTGGTGGAATTTATGCAGAATAAGCTCCGGCGGCTGCGGCTTTCCTGGTATCAGCAAAGTGAGGGGCAGACGTGGTATCCGTTTCATATTGTGCTGCTGCAGGAGGACAAGCGCTACATGATGGTATGTCTGCGCGATGATGTGCAGCGGGCGGAATATTATGTGGCAGATGTGAGCACTTATATGGATGTGGAGGGAAAAAAGTATCCGAAAGATACCTTTATGGGACGGGTTACGCCGGCTTATTTGATTCATTCCGATGCGAATAAAATCCGCAACTGTCTGGATCTGATCTTTGACGACATGGGAGATCTGCCAGCCATCATGGGGAAATTCGCCGAGTTTGCTTCGGAAAAGCCTGTGAAGGCACGCGCTTACGAGGAGATTCGCAGGGAATTGATCCATTAATTTAAAAAAATTTTTCTGTTTTGGATTGTCGTATATTTTTCTGGAAGTGAGGAACAATAAGATAGCAGCAGTAACTATGGAATCACATGGAGGAAAAATTATGAAAAAAAAGTGGATATTGAATAGGAAAAATTCGACTGTACGCAGGGCAGTACTTGCAGCAGTGTGTGTTATCTGTGCGCTTTCTGTATCAGCCTGCGGAAAAAAGGATAACAGAAATGAAAATAGGGATCCAATCACAGGCGCAGATCAGTCCCAGACGAATGAGAGCGGCAGTGAAGGCGGCACCGAAGACGGATCTGACACAGCGAATGGTGATCACAGTGAGTTTGATGCTATGATCGGAGACGAAAGTACAGATCCCAACAGTATTATTAACTACATCAATACGAATATTGCAGGGGCGGCAGTGAGCGATGTGAAGCGTTTTTTCACAGGGCTTTTGAGCTTTGGCGATGATATCAGAAACATTGACTTCACAGGACTTGAGGACAGCAGACAGTATATGCCCGAGGATATGATTGCGTTTATGGACTTGATGCGCCTCGAGTCCGATACACCGTCCATGGTAATGTCTGATGAGGAGAACCGGAAAGTCATCAATATGACGCTTTCTGAGATGCTGGAGCGAGCGCGATTATTTGAGCAGCATCTTGAGAAATATCCGAATGAGGTATCGTCCGAGGCAGCAGCCAGATTATATGAGGAGATCGCGACAAACGCCATCAGTGGCGGATACAATAAGGACGAGGGGATAGAACATTATTATAAAGGTGACTCTAACGATGTAATTGAACAGAATGCACTGCAATATTATGAGCAGTTTGCGAAGGCAAATCCAGACAGTAATTTGGGAAAAATTGTCACAGAGTATATCGATGTATTGCAGAAGAATAATTTCAAGATCAATGACAACATGGAGGAGTTCTATCGAGGACTGCAGGGAAGATTTGACGTGAGCAATTTCAAAAATACGGGAACCAGTTCTGGACAGTCGAACAGTACCGGAAATAATGGTATAGAAAATAGCAGTATCGAGAACAGCAGCACAGAGGCAGGCAGTGTAGAGGCAAGCAGCGTAGATGGAACCAATAACACAAACGATACGAACAGTAACAATACAGCAAAAAAATAGTGCGAATGTTGGTTACTGTGCAGACATCCACATATGTAGTGGAAACCATGTGCCAGTAATCTAAAGTCGTGGATACAGACCGTTAGGATTGACATTTATTCGCATCTGTGATAGCGTTGAGATATAAACGCACAAATAATCAAGAGGATGTGAATGATATGCCATATATTATGACACTAATGTCACTTTTTGCAGCAGACAGCATCATAAAGTATCAAATAGAGAAACGCGATGTTGTCAGTGAGCCGTCAGCGGCTGGCAGTAGAATTGTTGTTAAGCGATATCATAACAGGGGAGCGATGCTGAATATCGGTGATAAAAATCAGGATTGGATCGCATTGCTCTCCTTAGTTTTTAGTGCATTTGTGACAGGAATCTTTGCTGCGACACTTGAACTGAGAGGGAAACATCTGTTGAAAACCGGACTTGCCCTGATACTAGGCGGCGCTTACAGCAACACTTATGACCGCCTCAGAAGAAAGTACGTGGTCGATTACTTCTCTATCCATGTCGTGAATACAGAAAAGTGCAGCAACCGACTGTTAAGAAAATTGGATGACAAACTTAGCTCGATTGTATTTAACCTTGCTGATTTTGGAATTATAATCGGAGCGATGTTGTCCGTCATAAGTAAATTAGGCAGTGAGTAGGTTCTGCCTGCCCGCTGCCTGAGATTATTACATTTATGCGGTAATGACAGTGCCGATTTTTGCGCTGATGGCGTCGGCGGTTTTATTTAGAGAAGTAATCACGACTCTGCCGTGTGGCACTGCCTCAAGATAGGATATCGCGGCAGCAATTTTGGGCAGCATATCGGTCTCACCAAACTGGCCCTCCGCAATATAACGCCTGGCATCTGTGAGCGTCAGGTTTTTTAATGGTTCCTGATGATCCTTTTCGAAATTCAAATATACATAGTCTACGCTGGTGAGTATCAGGAGCTCGTCAGCCCTAAGGTCGGAAGCGAGCTTTCCGGCGATGCAGTCCTTCTCAATGACTGCAGAAGCACCTTTCAGCACATGCTGCTGTTCGATGACTGGAATGCCGCCGCCGCCGCAGGCGATGACAACCTGGTCAGCATCAGAGAGTAGTTTGATGGCTTCAATCTCCACAATATCAATCGGCTGGGGAGCAGCGACCACCCGGCGATAACCCTCAGCAGTTTCTATGACATAATTTCCTTTATTTATTTCTATGTCTGCATCCTCCTTTGACATATAGCGTCCGATTGCTTTCTTAGGATCATAAAATGCCTCGTCATAGGGATCGACAGTTACCTGTGTCAGGATTGTACTGACTGGTTTGGAGATACCACGGCTGAGGAGCTCTGACTTCAGCGAATTTTGAATATCATACCCTACATAACCCTGGCTCATCGCAGAACACACGCACATTGGTGCCGGTGTGTAGCCGGTATAGACACGGTGCAGTTCTGTCATGGCTTTGTGAATCATGCTAACCTGGTGGCCATTGCTGTGTGTGATAGTAAGCTGATAATTTGCCTCAACCAAGTCGGCGAGTGCCTTTGCCGTTTTCCTGACAGCGTCAAGCTGTGCCAGAGTATTGGAGCCCAATGCATCATGCCCCAGTGCAACAACAACTTTTTTCTTGCTCATATAGGAATCCTCCTGAAAATTTCTCATGAATCAATTGAAACAGATATATCCAGTATACCAAATTACAATCCAGTTGTACACATAAAGTAGTTAAAAATTAGCTTATAGAAATGATTTTTAAACGTAACTTAATCCGTTGACAGTATTTTTGTAGGATGTTATCATAAAAAATAGGGTAATGTTACCATTTCTGTAATTTGTAAATGGGTATGGCATCTATGAAAGCGAAGGATTCTCATAGTGATAAATAGAAGGGAGTATATATGACAAATAGAGAGGCACAGATATTTCAATGGATTATGGAAAATCCGATGATTTCACAGGAAGAGCTTGCAGCAAAAGCAGGAATTGCCCGCTCTTCGGCTGCAGTACATATTTCGAACCTGATGAAAAAAGGATATATACTTGGGAAGGGATACGTGACAAGTGGTCCTGACTATTGTGCTGTTATCGGAAGTGCAGGCATTGATATTGGCGGAGCACCTGAAGAGACGCTGGTGGAGGGGGAATCAAGTGCAGGAAGGGCCGTCCGGTCTCTTGGAGGTGCGGGGAGAAATATAGCTCACAATCTCAGACTTCTCGGCATTGGGACAAAGCTGATTACGGCAATTGGAGATGATGACTATGCGCGCAGGATTATCGAAAATTGTGAGGAATTGGGGATAGATATCTCGAATTCTCTCAAGACAGTGCGGGCAGATACAGCCATATATTTGTACATTACTGACGAGAAAGGCAGCAGAAAACTTGCTGTATCTGACAGGAGGATTTTTGACAATCTCACAGTAAATTTTATGGCATCGAAGATGGAACTGCTGAACAAAGCGCGAATGGTTATTCTTGATACCAATATACCAGAGGAGACGATTGCGCTTGTGTGTGAAAAGTGCAGGGCTCCTCTGTTTGCAGCTCCGGTATCCGCCCAGAGTGCAGAGAAGCTTGTGGAAGTTCTTGACAAAATCAACCTTGTAGTCTGCAGCAAGTCTGAGGCGGAGGTGCTGAGTGGAATCCGCATTCAGGACAAGGATACGTTGGAGCGGGCTGCGGACATCATTATGGAAAAGGGAGTGAAAAATGTATTTGTTCTCACGGAAAAAGGTGTATATTGTGCCTGCTATGATGAGCAGTTTATGCAAAACAGCAGCAATGGAAAGCAAGTTAGCGTGAATGGGGTGCCGGACGCTTTTATGGCGGGGGTTACGCTTGGATTTATGAAGCATATGAACATTAGACAGATGGCAAAGCTGGGACAGGCAGCGGCAGGCATTACCATGGAAGTGGAGGAAAACATCAATCCGCAGCTGTGTGTTCCGGCAGTTTCGGAGAGAGCTAAGATAGAATTATAAAAATGCAAGCCATAAGGCTTGCATTTTTAATTGAGAGGTTACTGATCGATTATGGGATTGACCAGAATGAACCAAAAGGGTTGCCAAAGAATTCGTCAATATTATCATCAGACTTTTGCTGTTTTGGCGAGGATTGCGTGCTGTCAGCGTCATCGCCGAAAATATCCTTTGTGCCAAGTGTAACCTGGAAGGTTTTTTCTACATATCCATTGGAACTCTGTACCATAGCGACGAGATCAACCGTCTCACCAGCACTGTAATAGGTGAGGAGCGAGATGAGCTGTTCTCTTGTCTTTACTGTCTGACCGTCAAATTTTGTGATAATATTGCCCTTCACAAGACCGGCAGCCTCCGCTGGTGAATTTTCATATACAATGTTGACATAGATACCAACTGGCATACCGTAAGTTTCATAAATATCATTTGTCACGTCGATAGGATTGATACCCAGATAACCCTGTTTGTCCTCTGACACGACATCTCTTGTCTCTTTCAACATAAGCTCCTCGATAATAGACTGTACATCTGAGATTGGAATTGCATACCCCATTCCCTCAACAGAGCTTGAGGCAACTTTTACAGAGTTGATACCAATCAATTCACCGTTCATGTTTAGAAGGGCACCGCCTGAGTTGCCCGGATTGATGGCGGCGTCCGTCTGAATCAGCTTGTTTGTAATGCTGCCGCTTTCATCAGACACCGTCACATCGCGTCCTAATGCACTAATGATACCGGTAGTCACGGACTGGCCATAGCCGAGCGCGTTACCGATGGCCACGACTTCCTGCCCAAGTACGAGACTGGAGGAGTCTCCGATTGTGGCAATTTTAATCTTTGAGCGCATCTCATCTGTGATATCGTCGAGGGAGACAGAGATGACAGCAAGGTCTTTGTCTGCCTCATACCCCTTCACCCTTGCACTTACGAGAGAAGGATCATCGCTGTCCTCGTCATAGCTGAACACGACGCTGAGTTCATTGCTTCCAGACACGACATGGTAGTTTGTTACAATCAGAAGTTCTGTATCGTTCTCTCCAATAATGATACCGGAACCACTGCTCTCTGTATCCTGCTGATAGGTGCCAAACATAGTCCGGACTTCTGTCACGCCCCTGTTTGTGATTGAGACAACACTAGGCAGGCAGTTTTCTGCGATAGCGGATACAGTTGACGAAGTATTGTTATTGTAAAGTGCATTGGAAGCAGTCAGTGAATCCGTTGTCGTTGTGAGGGAGGGCTTGCCGGTTGTTGTGGCGTTCAATGCTTCCTGCATCTGCTGGATTTCAAGCTTGGTCGATTGAAGCTCCCTTGTCGCAAGCGTGGCGGGAATGCTGAATGCGGCACCGGCAGTTACACCGAACACAAGACCGAGACAGACAACAGAGACCGCTTTTTTGCCGAAACTGCTTTTCTTTTTGGAACTGCCAGATGGCGGAACCGGTACAGCATTTATTGTCTGATTGTAGTTTCCGTTTGGAGTGCCAGTAGAATAATAGTATTCTTGATATCCCCTGTTGGAATTTATGGGATTGCCTGATTGCTGTGAATAGTTGTCGTTGTTCTCGTACATAATGAAAATCTCCTTTCAACAAAATAGCATTTATTAAAATTTTTAAGACGTTTTATCGCTGCTATGGTTATAATATAAATCCAAATTGT
>CAMWXA010000105.1 GCA_947178035.1 uncultured Lachnospiraceae bacterium
ATCTTCTCCATCTATCACTAAATCCATTCTAAATTTACAATGAGAAACAACATGTTCTCCCATCTCGATTCCAATCCAACGTCGATTCATTTTGTGTGCAACAGCTGTCGTTGTGGCTGATCCTAGAAAACTATCCAAAACAATATCCCCTTCATTAGTAGCTAATTGGAATATTCTTTCAATTAATCTTTCAGGCTTTGGCGTTGCAAATGCATTAGTTTTTCCAAACAACTTTATGCTTTCTCTTTTAGCTTCTTGATTATGACCTACTTCATCATTAGTCCACCATGTATCGCCTTTTCGTCCATCCATAACATCTGCTAAAAAGCGTTTTTTTCTAGGAAACGAATTTCCATCTTTACCAAACCACACACCATTGTCTTCAATTAATTTCATCATATTTTCTTGGGAATATACCCAATGTTTTCCTTTAGGAACAATAAACACTTTTCCCGTTTTAGGTGATACAACATCATAATATCCATTAGTTCTTTCTTCATTTGCAACCAAATCTCCTGATTGCCATGGGCCACGTGGATCGTTATCTGGATTTTTATATCTTGCATTCATTGCTTCGGTTCTAGGAAGCAAATTAAACTTCACCCTATCCTTATTTCGTGAATAAACCAAAATAAAATCATGATTCTCCGACAAATAGCGGGCATCATTTTTTATACTATGTATTTTCTGCCATATAACGGTATTAATAAAATTAGCTCTTCCAAATACTTCGTCACATACAACTTTCAGATAATGACCTTCGTCGTCATCAATACTAATCCACAATGTACCTTCATCACTTAGTAGCTCTCTAATTATTTCAAGACGTCTTTTCATAATTCCTAGCCAAATAGAATGTTCTAAATCATCATCATACTGTTCAAATGCACTTCCTGTATTGTAAGGTGGATCTATATAAATGCATTTAATTCTACCTCTATATTCATTCTCCAATGCTTTCAACGCCAAAAGATTATCCCCATGTATCAACATATTATCTGCATCCGGATCACCATACGACTTTGATTTATCTTCAATCAATATTCTTGGCTCAAGTTTTTCTTCCTCGTACTTACCGACCCATGTCAGTTCTAGTTTTCCTTTTTTCTCCATGGTATCCTCCTAAAATTTAATTACTATCTTTGTCACCAACTGTGGCTTAACCAATATGCGCTCTTCAAACTCTTTCTGCATATTTGTCGCATCTTCTTCCAACGCAGACATCTCGTCATGAAATGCCTCTATCAGTTTTTGCTTTTGTTCTTCCAAAACTTCTATCTGCTTTTTTAATGCAATTTTCTGTCTAAAATCGCTTTCATCCGCATATTTTTCTTTTATATCATCAAGTTCTGATGTATCCTTGACCTTTAGCAAATACTCTTCTTTTCTTAATTGCAACCAATTACTCATTTTTTTCTGATTAGCAACTATTAGCGCTCTTTTAGACTCGGCATACTTTTGTTGCATGAACTCATCAACCTTATCAATGTATGACAAAATCATTTGATTATTGGGAATACTCTCTTTTAAGATTGTCTCCTGCAATTTCTCGCACAAAGTTCTAGCTAATAAGTCAGTAACACCATATATCTTTCCAGTTTCATCAACTATTTCAAATACTGCTTCTTCAATTGATGAGTCCGCATACAATCCACCTATTAGTAAATACCCCTGCTGAATCCCTGGAATCCCCAAGTCAACATTGACCTCATAATATTGGGGATAAGTTACTTTGACTTTTTCACATTTCCTGTCATTCCAGTAATCAAGCTGTGAATCGTATTCATATATTTCCTGTAGAATACTGTTAAAATGTGATTTGTGTTCCTCTTCTGTTTTATAGATGAAAATAGATTTCAATTCATCTATTTTTTTATTTCTCTTTTTCTCAAGCTCTTTTTCCAAGTCTTTAAATTGCTTTGTAAAATCTGATGCAGTTTTACATTCCTGATATATGAGTGTGACTCGCTTCTCGAAATCAGCTCCACTTTCTAATAAACCGATAGCCTTGTCAGATGCTCCAAACACCCCTTGAAATAATTCAAATTTTTCAGAGAGAATTTCGTATACACGCTTATCTGCAACATTCTGAGTGTTTAATAAATTAATAACCACGACATCGTTCTTTTGTCCGTAACGATGGCAACGGCCAATCCTCTGCTCTATCTTCTGTGGATTCCAAGGAAGATCATAGTTTATGATTGTGTTGCAAAACTGGAGATTCAATCCTTCCGAACCAGAATCTGTTACAAGAAGTATCCTGTACTCTTCTCTAAATGCTTCTACAATCGCATTTTTTATCTCAACATTTCTGCTGCCTATATACTTACCATAATTTCTAGCTTTCCACGCCTTATAAATTTGCTTTGTAACAGGGTCATTCATATTACCATTAAACTTTAGTATCTGACCCTCGTATCCGGCTCTTGATAGTTCTTCATACATATATTGCTGTGTTCTGATGGATTCTGTAAACACAACTATTCTCTGCTTTATTCCCGCTTCTTCCTGAAAAGAAAATGCTTTTTCTACAGCCTGTTTTAACGCTGTCATCTTTGCATTCTTTTTTATACTTTCAGCCTTATTAATAATTGCTGTTACTTCATCAATTTCATGTTGAATAAATTCGTTAACCTTTTCTCTTGTATACAGTTCATCCTGTTTGCTATCATCGTCTGTTTCTATTTCATCATCATTAAAAAAGCTCAGGAAGAAATCTATACTCTCATCCGCCGACTCCGTTCTGGTAGTTTCTTTCAAAACTTCAAGTCTTTCCTTTAGCACCTTAAAGGTTTCTGCAACCGCCATACTTGACGATGCAAGCAATTTTCTAATAACAGAAGTTATTAATGTTCTATGCGAATTTGGTAATGCATATAGGATTTCCTTTTTCAGATAATTATTTATCATCATATAAAGTTCTATTTCCATTGGAGATAATTTGAAGTCGATAGTCATCTCTTTACGCTCTGAGAATTGAATGTATTCTGCAACTTCTTTTCTTAATGTTCTCTGCACTATAGATTCCAAACAGGTCTTTAAGTCTCCATAATCCTCGTTGCGCAAATACCGTTCTGAAAACACAGACTTACTATAAAAAATCTTATCATCGATATAATAAACAAGCCCATACATATCAAATAATGTATTCTGCATTGGAGTAGCAGTTAATAAAATCTTGGGAATCCCCTTTGTTAACTCATATAGAGAATTAGCCATCTTCGAACCATTTTTATGGACATTTCTAAGTCTGTGAGCCTCATCATATACACAAAAATCCCAAGGTATTCTGGCAAATTCTTCTTTTCTCTTTGACGCAAAATGATATGACACGATAATGACTGCCTGATTACACTTTACCTTTGTCAAATAATCATCCCAGTTCGAACTATCTACTATCAATGACTCAATATCAAATTTCTCTTCCAACTCAACCTGCCATTGTTTGCGAAGGTTGGAAGGCATGATAAGTAAAATCTTATTTTTACCACTGCACAGCAAATATTTAATGACCAAACCTGCTTCAATTGTTTTTCCAAGACCAACCTCATCGGCAAGTATGGCTCCACCAAGTTCTAATGAAGATAGCGCAAACGTAAATGCTTCAATTTGATGAGGATTAATATCGATATGCGCCATATGCAGACAACTAAATGGATTCTTCTTCAATTCTTGTTGCTTTAATTCTGCATATATACTTTCAACAACACTCATTTGCACACCTACTCTTTGATTTTATTAATTGTTCTTTGATTTTGTCTGCTATAATTTTTGCCATCATTGGCGGAACTGCATTTCCAACCTGAACAAACTGCGAAGTTCTTGGTCCCTCAAAATAATAACTATCTGGGAATGATTGTATTCTTGCTGCTTCCCTTACGGTAATTGATCTATGTTGGTCAATATCTGGATGAATAAAATAGTGTCCATCCTTTGATAAATGAGCCAGGATTGTATGACAATAATCCATGTCCCCTTCAACCACTTTAAATCTGTCTACGAAAGAAGTTCTATTTCTATGTGTTTTTAAACCATCCGGTAAATCATCATATTTCAATCTTTGATGCTGACTATTATTAAACCACAAATCAATTGTTCTTTTATATATTTCAATATCCTGAGCGGTATGTGGTCTTGCAACATGTCCAGTTAACACATCCGATTTAGTTCGAATACCATTATCCTTAACATACCTCCTTAATTTACGCATATCACACATCGTATAATTGTCTGCCGATTCTCCTGGAACTAATGCCGGCAAATCCTTCAGTAAATCCCATACTTCTACGCTACTGTGAATAGTTTCAAATGTGGGATACTCATATCCTGTACCTTTCAACCATCCAACAATTATTACTCTTTTTCTGCTCTGCAATACACCAAAGTCCTGAGCGTTCAGTTCGTGATAATCTATTTCATATCCCACCTTACGCATATACTTTTGAAGATTTTTGAATGCTTGTCCACCACGAGCCGTTTTAATACCCGCCACGTTTTCAAATACAAACATTCTTGGTTGATATTTTTTAAGAAATTTAACATACATCTTGTACAATTCATTTCTCAGATCATCTTCCATAGGTATTATCATATGGCTACTCTGTGCTCTTCCAACTAATGAATATGCCTGACAGGGTGGACCTCCTATAATAACGTCAATTTGTTGTATTTCTTTTTCGCTCATGATAGTATCGATTCTTTGAAATATCCCTTTGATTGTTTTTGGAGACATCTCTTCATTAATAACTGTTCTTAGTTCTTCTCCAGGCACTAACGCCAACAGTTCTTCCCGTGTAATTTCACCACGTTCATACTGGTAATACTTTCTAAGATTATTATTCTTTTTTAAATAATAATAAGCAATTCTTGTCTCTATCGTTTTAGCTGCATACGCATTCATCTCAATATGCGCAATAGACTGATATCCGCTTTGTATAAAGCCTTCCGATAATCCCCCGGCTCCAGCAAATAAATCAATGTAATTAAGACCATTTGTCTTCATAATCTTGTGCACCTCATTATGTCATTATCAATGTCCCAAAACAGGACTGAGATAACTTTATGAAAGTCAACCTGCTCCAGAAAAGAGGTCAATATAACTAAAACCATTTGCATGCACGATTTATTCGTCTCATCCCATCATATTCATAATCACGAAGAATACCTGACGAAAGAAGGGCGAGATACAGTTACTCTCCCCAATAATTCTGACCTTCCGGCATCCTCAACTTTATTCCAAACAGCTTCTCCATAAAGTCTTCCCGCTCGCTATAAATATCTGAAATTAAAACAGCCTCTTTTTCTACCTTATAAAATATATAATAATTATCTGCATGCAAGAAATAATACGGATTTGCTATGCCAAGCATACTCTCAACAGTGGGGCATTTATAAGGCGCATCCGACAGTCCACGAATAGATTTTGTAATATTTGATACCTTTTTTGTCCAACGTATTTTCGCTTCTCCTTCAATTTCCAACTGGCATCAGGAGAGTATTTTATTCTCAATCGTCCAATACCCCCAATTCTTTTTCAAGATCATCTGCATCAATCCATCCTGCACGCTCTGCGTGCTCTTCTGCCTTTTTCAGATTTGAAAATAAAGTATATGCTGCGCGATACCGATCAAGCTCGTCTATCTCGTCCATCGTTAATATCCCATACTCACCATGTCCATTTCTTGTCAGATATACACGTTTTGAAACGTCCACCTCTTTTAATACCTCTGTATAGTTCCTTAAATCAGATATCGGTTTAATATTTGGCATGATTCTCATCTCCTTTTTTCTATCATACTCTTTTAAGGATAAATTGACAAGTTTATTCACATGTTAATTTCTCTATTAACCAGAATTCCTTATACTCAAAATTATCATTACTCCATACTTAACTATTCGTAAAATCATCTGACATAATAGAATCAAATATTGCCTCCTCAATTACTCTAATACACTCATCCATATGCCTTTTAATATCATTTCCCCAAAAGCGGATTACTGTCCAGCCTTCATAAAATAGTTTCTTATTTACCAGTTCATCATGCTCACGATTTTTAGATATTTTACGAATCCAGAACTCACTGTTGTTACTTTTTTCCAGTCTTGGTTTCAGTACTTCCCAGTCTTTTCCGTGAAAGAATTCCCCATCGCAAAAAATGGCTATCCTATACTTTGTAAGTACAATATCAGGAGAACCCGGCAGTGATTTCACATTCTTTCGATAGCGATACCCTCTACTCCACAATTCTTTTCTTAGCAGCACCTCTATTTTCGTATCTTTATTTTTGATATTCTTCATGTTTTTACGACGTTGTTCTTTTGTCAGTACATCTGCCATAATTTCAATCACCCATTCCACATACCCCTCAAAACAACAAACTCTGCTGCCCAATCACCTCAATCTGCGAGCTCACAATCGTCTCCTCCTCCGCGCCGCGAAGGTGCTCGCCTCTTAGGTACTGCATGCCGCCGCGCAGATTTGACGCGACAAGGTTCAGCACATAGATGTTGTCAAACCGTCCATAGATCGAGTCCCCGCCAAGTCCTGAGAAGCAGATCAGCTGCGTGTTCATTTTGTCCGCCATATCCATCAGCGGCTTTAACAGATGCGCTGCATTCGTCTGCGCAAAGGGATTGTCCATAACCAGCACTTTCCCTTCGTTCCGGTCGGCAAAGATATCTGTCTCATCGCGGCGCATATAATACAGCAGACTCGAGAGAATGACAAATGCCGTCAGGAATCCCTCTCCGCCGGAGTTTTTGGCAGCCTGCGCCCACGTGATGGGATACTCCCGCTGCGCCTCCACCTTGTACAGTTTGATCTGCACGTTTCCGATTCCGACAATGCTGTCGTAAAGGTTCCTTGTTGTGATTCTCGTCCCGAAATACTCCTGGGGGTTCTCATTCTTCTCGAGGATTTCCACACCCTTTGTCGTCAGCTCGTCGAGAAAATCGCTGAGTTTTAACTGATACATTCCCTCCTGCTCTGTCCAGTCGGGAAGCTGCAGTTTTAACATCTTGACGGACTTTTCCCTGATGGTGATGGTCGAGTTGCTGTCAATCTGCCCCAGATTGTTGTGCACATCCTGGCAGTAGTCACTCAAAAGCTCTGTAATCCGGCTCTTTTCCTTTTCGACAAGCGAAATATCCACCGCAAGCTTCTCCATCTGACTGTCGTAGGACTGCAATGTTGTGTCCAGCTGTGCCAAAATCATCGACGCGCTGTCCGTCAGCGATATCATGGACTCGAGCGGCTTTCTGTAATAGTCCTCCTGATAGATTTCCTTCTGAATCATTTTGTAGAGATATGCGGTCAGTTTGCTCTTCCTGCGCCCGCGCTCCTCCTTCAGATTCCTGTAATCGCGCAGCAGTCTCCCCTGAAAATCGCGGAGCCCTTTCGCGTCCAGCAGTGTGATATCTGTCTCCCACTGCGGTTCGTGCCTGCACACGAAATCCTCATACTCTGCGAGTGTGCTCAGATTCTCGCCCAGACCTTTCAGCTTCTGTTCCACCTTTTTGATATCTGCCTCGATACTGCTGATTCGGAACTGAATCTGATTGATTGCCGCATCAAATTCTGTCGTTGTGATCTCTTCCTTTGCGAGAGGCTCCTCCATGCCGCATTTTTCAAGCATATCTTTCTTCTTTGTGTTGATGCGGCTCTGGCAGACTGCAGTTTCTTTGTCCTCGTCGTTCCACTGCCTGTCCTTGATCTTCGTTTTGTTTCTCTTGTCCTCGAGCAGAATTTCCTGATGCGTCTCCTCTTTCCCGTTGTATGTGATTCCGATCCAGTCACTTTCTTCGAGTCCGTATTTTTTAGACAGCCGTTCCAGCTCTTTCTGCAGTTTGATGCGGTTTGCGGAAGTCTTTTGCAGCTGTTTTTCCAGATCCTGCACCTGCATGGACATTCTGGAGGTGATCGCCTCGTATCTTGCCTCCTGCTCCTGCGCAGTCGCCGGAAGCTGGATTTCCTTTGCAGTCTCCTCTGTTTCCGTCAACCAGTATGTCTCATATATGCTGTATTTGTTTCGGTATTCCAATGCCATCCTGTCCAGTTCCGCGTGTGCGCTCTCGATGCTTTTGAGCCGTTCCCTGCACGTTTCCAGAGCGTCCCTGACGAGTTTTCTGTTCTGCTCATAGCGCTCCTGTTCTTTCTGACAGCGGTTCACATTTGCCATGCATTCCATGTAGGTCTCATACTCTTTGCAAAACAGCGCAAAATGCTTCTCGCGCTTCTGCATCTTTTCTAACGATTGCTGCTCCTTTGTGATATCCGCCGCGAGCCTGCTGATGTGCTCTTCATTTTTCTGCGCATCACTTTTTAATGTCTGTATCGCTCTGAGAAGCGCCTCCGCTTCCGTCTCCATTTCTGACATTTGTGTCATATTTTTGTCGTAGGCATCTTTTGTTAATCTTTGATTTTTCAGCCGTTCCCTCTTCTCGAAATATTCCTCGTACTCCTTTTTGCGCACCGCTGTCTGTTCCTTCTTTTCCCGAATCTGCTTTTCTTTTTCCTGCACGAGCAGGCGCAGCGCTTCCTCGTCCAACAGCTTTTCGTTAAACCACATGAAGAAGCTGACTCCTGACAGCTCCAGAAGTCCGCTCTCCTGCGCCGCCACGGTCTCCTCGAGCCGCTCGCGCAGTATGATGGGAATCGGAAACGAGGTGTAGACCTCCCTGTCATGCTCCGAAAGTATCTTGATGTCATGTTTTGACATAATCAGCGCATACGGCAGAAACGGCTGTCTGCGCGCAATTTCTTCATTTCGCTGACGGGAGTAACCGTTTTTCTTCAGCCAGTCCATGCCATACACAATATTGATGTTGAGTCTGCCAAACAGCGCTGACGTCTCCTCCGAAAGCTCCAGCACTTTTCCCTGCGTAAGGCGCACAAATTCCTTCTGCAATGCGTCCTCTTCCTTTTCCAGCATACGCTTCATCTGCTCGCACTCCGTAAGCTTGCGGTCTGCAGCGGCAAGAATTTTGTCCATATTCCACTGCTCCTTCAAGTCAATGCCAAAATAGCGCATCATGACAAGCCGCTCGGATAACTCCCGCTCGTAATCGGCTTTTTCCCGCTCCAAATCCGCTGTCCGGTACTCCTGCCTGATGCGCTCCTGCTGTTTGTCCTCCACGTCGCGGAGCAGTGATTTCTGCCGTTCGTTTGCCTCCTCGAGCAGTTTTTTGTGCGCTGTACAGCTCCTTGTACACTCCCCGAATTCTTTTTGGTACTGCTCCCCTTTGATATCCAGAAATCCCGGCTCGTACTCACCGATGATATTTCTGACAAATGTCTCCTGAAAATCCTCGTTAAAGCTGTCCTCGATGCGGTTAAAACTGTTCATTCGCTCTTTGTAAGTGCTGATATTTGTTATAACTTTGATGATATTCTCATCAAGCCACTGCTGCTTGTCCTCCAGCTCACGAAACTTTTGCGTTTCCTCCTGATACGCGGTCTCATTCTGATCAATCTGATCTGCCACATCCTTCACAAGCTTTTCATAATATTCGCCAAGCGCTTTCCCAAGTGCCTTGCGCTCAGGTTCCAGCCTGCTCTCCCCCTCATGCAGAACCTTGAGGCGCTCTTTGAGCAGACTTTCATCCTGTCTGATGTCCTCCACCTGCTCGCTCTGCTTTGCGAGCTCCATCTTGTGAAGCAGTGTCTCGATCTGCGCGATCTCTCCCTCCAGCGCATCCCGCTCCACGCCGATCATATCGCGGTTACTCACATGGAAACGCAGCTGGTCCGTCAGGTTTACGATCTCATAAGAATACCTTTCGTACTCGATGCGCGCAAGCTCCTGACCGCAGCCTGCCTTATCCGCGAGAAGCTGGTCTCTTGCAGCATTTTCCGCTGCCTCCATCTGCGTCAGCAAAGCCCGAAAGCCTGCAATACTGTTCTCCTGCTCCTCCACCTTGTCCGTCACAAGCTTGTATTCGCCGGCTGACGCGGCAATCTCTGAAGCATCTTCCTTGAACTGGCGGATTGTGTTCCTGCGCTCGATTTTTGACTGGTTGGCCTTGTAGGAGATCACATATTTTTCTATGATATTCTGAAATTCCTTCATGCGGTCTTTTTCCTTGTTGAGCTTGCTCTCCACCGCGTCCAGAAACCACTTTTCAATCAGCCCCTTCTCGTCCCTGCAGTCCGCAAAAAGCTTTGAGAGACCTGACTCCTCGAGGTTGATTTTGCGGACAATATTCTCCCACTCTTTATAATAAATCTGATACTCGGCAAGCTTATCAAAATACTGCTTTGACTGGGCGCTGTTGTTCATATCGTAGCAGTTGAATTTCACTGTGTGGTCTTTTTTGTAGAATTCAAAAAGCTGCCTGCACTCGCGGTAGTTTTTGAGCACGATTTCCTTGTTCCGCTTCTCGACCACCGGAAGATGATAGATATCCTGATCGCACCTGTTCGAATATTCGCAGATAAAATTAATCATCTCAAGCTGATTCTCTGCGTCATCTTCCGTCAGCTGGCTTTTGCGCACCATCATACCGACAAGGCAGTATCCCGCCCCGCGGTCAAGCTTCCACTCCACCATGATAAAGGTGGGCCTGCTGGTCGTAAAGTAGCTCTCAAACGGTCTGTCCTTCGCGTCCCTGTAGCGCCTGTGCACAAACGGGGCGGTCATCATCTGCACCAGCACCGACTTTCCGCCCCCGTTCTGCAGCGACATCAGCGTGCTCCGTCCCTGCATCTGAAACGTGTCGTCACTGATGCGCATTGAATTGTTGTTGTAGTTTAGATTGATAAAACGCACTGCGTTTATTTTACTCATCCTTAACCTCCATACTTCCCCCTGTGGAATCACATATTGAAATGAAGAACGCTGCCCTTTGCGTTTTTTCTGCACCCCAGCGGCAAACATTCCGTGAAGAACGCTGCCCTTTACGTTCTTTCTGCCGCCCCAGCGGCACAAATAGTTAATGGGAAGAATGCCTGCCCTTGGGCATTCTTCCTGTGTGTAACTTAGAAATTCTTTACACACTACCTCCATGCTGTGCGGAAAATGTCCGCACTTTGGGCATTTTCTTAAACATTAACCAACTCTTAGGCAGCGTCTTTTGCTGCCTTAGAGTTGGTTAATGTTTTACACACTGAGCACCTTATGTATGCGCTGGAAATTGTTCTGGTTGAGCAGGTTCCAGTCCATCAGTTTTCCAGCTTTTTCGTCGTCTTGATCATCTCGTCTTCCTGCACATATTCAATTAATCCCTGGTTTTCGAGGAACATAAAAATATGGTGGAGGAAGCCTTCCTTCGTCGTCCTTGCCCTTGAACCGCGCTCATCCGACTTTAGCGCCTCATATGCCTCCTGCATGTTTCGAAAAGCCAGACCGTTCTTTTCTTCCTCCTCGGCCGTGGTATTCTCGACACCGTTCTTTAACCGGTCTGTCACGCAGTTTTGCAGCTCACCCACGCGGATATAGTCCCTCGACTTTGCGCTCGCGCCCTGTCCATCATAAAATTCTGACAGCAGTGTCAGTATGACAAACTGCGACAGGTAAAAATCTTTATCTGTGCCGCCGGATTTGCAGAGAATCTCCTTGAGCTTCGCCTTGGAAAATCCCAGAAAGACATTCTCCTCCTTTGGAATCAGGTAGATGACCTCCCCGTACCGCTCTATATTGCTCTGTGCCTCGTCGCCCTGGCTCTTGACCAGCAGCTGAACCTGCTCATTCTCCACATACGCCCTGTACAGCCCCGCCGCCTCGTCCTCTTTCAGCTCAAAATGCTCTAAAAGATAATAAAAAATCTGCTGGCTCAGGCGTATTTCTTCCATTTCATATGCCATGTTAAACCTCTCCCACTGAAATACACTATTTCATTCCTATATACTAAAAATGCCCGTCCGCGGCCTTAGAAAACCTCTTCACACTTCCCGTCATGCTGCCATCAGCGGCACAAATAATCAGTGTGAAGCTTTAGATTTTCTTAGTGGGCGTCTTTTGGCCGCTTAGAAAATCTCTTCACACTTCACATCATGCTACCATCAGCAGCGCAGACAATCCGTGAAGAACGCTGCCCCTGCGTTCTTCAGTGTGAAGCTTTAGATTTTCTTAGCGGGCGTCTTTTGGCCGCTTAGAAAATCTCT
>CAMWXA010000106.1 GCA_947178035.1 uncultured Lachnospiraceae bacterium
GTCATGCCGCTGTCAAGTTCTGACGGAAACCTCTCGTCAGACTGCCTGTTCTCGTTCCCTTCAGACGCTGTCCGCTGTTCTCTTGCCGGACGCTCTGTATTATTGTTGTCTGAATACCCCCTCTGTTCCCTTGCCGGACGCTCTGCATTACTGTTGTTATTGTCGGCAGCGTGTGTCCGCTGTTCCCTCGACGGCCGCTCTGCATTATCACCGTTTGACACTCTCGCTGTCTTCTCCCTGCGCTCATAACGGTTTGCCCTGTCACCGGAACTGTTTGGTGATGCTGCAAAAGACGGCTCCTTCATGCCGCGCAGCACAGGCTTTGGCTCAACATCCTTTCCAGCCTCCTTGTCCTTCTCATCCTCCGTCAGCATCAGTTCGATTAACTCTGCCTTTTTTAGTCCGCTTATGCGTTTCATTCCACGTGCCTTTGCAATTTCCCTCAGCTCGGCAAGTGCCAATGATTCGTATTTTTCCCTCATAAAATGTACCTATTTTCACCTTTCTAATATTTATAGGAAACGCACATAATATCTGCGTTTCTTCGCGCCGGCCGCATGCCGCAAAATTCCTTATACGGTCGTGTGCATTGATTATAGCAAACGAAAAATACTCTAGTCATTTACTATAAAATATCTAACGTATTCTTAGATATGCCATCCTCCACCACGTACAGCATACATAACTGTGTCATCGCAAATTAACAGATCATTTTCTATCCCATAATAATCTGCGAAAAACGCCCTGCTTTCCCACTGTCACAGAATCCGCACTATGTCAGGCATACAATATATGAAATTCACTTATACTTTAATTGGAAAACATTTCGAAATGTTATTTATATAATCAGATGTAATCACAGATTTTCTCTGTCCAGTGGCTGTCGTTCACGCTCATCTGATTTTGCACAATTCTGCTTATTAAAAGTGTAAACAACAATATTTTTGCACAGTTCCATACTGATTTTCTCTATTATACATCACTTTTCTCAAAATAGGAAGAAGAATTTATTGCGAATTGCAAAGATTTATTATACATTATAATAAGGTGCTTATAGATACGTTTTTTAACGATTTCATAAAAGGAGATTTTACATATGGCAACTCAATTGACAATTCAGGAACAGGCGTTAACTCTTCACAAAGAATGGAACGGAAAACTCGAGACCGTGTCCAAGACTCCCGTCAATTCAAGGGAATCACTGTCACTCGCGTACACTCCTGGCGTGGCAGAACCATGTAAGGTCATCGCAAAGGACAAGGAAGCGGCATACCAATATACCATGAAAGCAAACACCGTAGCGGTCGTCTCTGACGGAAGCGCAGTCCTTGGTCTTGGCAATATCGGACCCTATGCCGCAATGCCGGTCATGGAAGGAAAAGCTGTCCTTTTCAAGGAGTTTGGCGGCGTGAACGCTGTTCCTATCTGTCTGGACACGCAGGACACTGAGGAGATCATCAAGGCAGTCACATGGCTTGCTCCGGCTTACGGCGGCATCAACCTCGAAGATATCAGCGCACCGCGCTGCTTTGAGATCGAGGAACGCCTGAAGGAAATTCTTGACATTCCAGTATTCCATGATGACCAGCATGGCACTGCGATTGTTGTACTCGCTGGTATCATCAACGCGCTCAAAGTTGTCGGCAAGCAAAAAGAAAACTGTAAAGTTGTCGTCAACGGTGCCGGAAGCGCTGGTGTCGCCATCACAAAACTTTTGTTGACATACGGCTTCACAAATGTGATTCTGTGTGACAAGGTTGGCATCGTGTCAACCTCCACAGAAGGCTTAAATTGGATGCAGGAAAAAATGGCCAAAATCACAAATCCAAACAACGAGACCGGAACACTCGCTGACGCATTAAAGGGCGCCGATATCTTTGTCGGTGTCTCTGCACCGAATATCGTAACCCCCGAGATGGTTCAGACCATGGCATCTGACTCCATCCTCTTCGCCATGGCAAACCCTACTCCTGATATCATGCCTGATGTGGCAAAAGCTGCAGGTGCGCGTGTAGTCGGTACTGGCCGGAGCGATTTCCCGAACCAGGTCAACAATGTTGTGGCATTCCCAGGCATCTTCAAAGGCGCCCTGGAGGGACGTGCGACACAGATTACAGAAGAAATGAAACTTGCCGCCGCAGACGCGATTGCAGGTCTTGTACCCGATGACGAGCTAAACGAGGACAACATCATGCCGGAAGCCTTTCATCCCAAAGTGGCAGAACTTGTCGCTGAGGCTGTGAAGTCCCACATTGTCAAATAGGAAGCCAGAACACATATGATGCGCTGGAATGACAAACCCTATCACACACTCGACTATGCGTTAAAAAGCAAATACGGAGAAAAAATATACAAGATCGCCCTTGATGCCGGCATGACCTGTCCAAACCGTGACGGGTCATGCGGCGTCCGGGGCTGTATCTTTTGTAGTGCAGGCGGCAGCGGCGATTTTGCGGTCAAAAAAACGGCCAGAGATGTCTCCATCGCCACGCAGCTTGAACAGGGAAAGCAGTATTTTCACGGCAAAAATATTGGGCGTCGTTTTATTGCTTACTTTCAATCGTACACAAACACCTACGCACCTGTTTCCAGGCTTGAAGCTCTCTACCGCGAGGCACTTGACGAGCCTTCTGTCGTGGGAATATCCATCGCCACCAGACCCGACTGTCTTGGATGTGATGTGCTCAGGCTGCTCGACAGCCTAAACAAAGAATACATTGACAAATTTATCTGGATTGAGCTTGGTCTTCAGACAATTCATGAAAATACTGCCACTCTTATCCGACGAGGGTACGCTCTTCCTGTATTTGAACAGGCTGTGGCAGAGCTCCAGCAGATTGCAGTCCCTATAATAGCACACGTTATTATAGGACTGCCCGGCGAGGACAGGAACATGATGCTGGAAACCTGCCATTTTCTTGCTTCCAAGGGTATTTCCGGAATTAAATTACAATTGTTACACATTCTTAAAAACACGGATTTAGTCGAATTATACACGAAAAAAACATTTGAAATCCTGGACATGATGGAGTATATTGATATCATAATCTCCTGTCTTGAGATCCTTCCTCCTGACATGGTGATACACCGCGTGACAGGCGATGGACCAAAAGCACTGCTGCTCGCCCCATTATGGAGCCTTGATAAGAGGCATGTACTCAATACGCTCCATCAGGAAATGCGGCGGCGCAATACGTGGCAGTCTAAAGCCTATCGAATCACATGTGATATTTTATAATCAATTCAAAGGAGCTATATCCATGACACAAGACCCGTTGACGCTATACAAACTGATTGTTCTATATATGTTAAATAAGGTAACATTCAAGCTGACTTACTCACAGATCAGCAACTTTATCCTTGAAAAGGAATATACCAATTTTATGACGCTGCAGCAGGTGATCGCCGACTTGCAGGATACAGAGCTGATCAGGACGGACAGCTCCCTGAACCGCACCCTCTTCTCCATCACTGAGGAGGGCCGCAATACACTGTCCTATTTTGGAAACCGCATCGGTGATGCCATCATCGCAGACATTGATGCATTTCTTGCCGAGAAACATCTTGAGCTGAAAAACGAGGCGGCCATCACAGCCAAATATTATAAGACGACATCCGGAGAATATGAGGCAGAATTGAGCGCAAGCGAAAAAAATGTCGAGCTGGTCAATATCAAAATCTCTGTCCCTGCAGAGGATATGGCGGAAACGATCTGCGAGAGCTGGTACAGCAAAAACGAACAAATCTACAAATATTTAATGGAGACACTTTTCTAAGGAACTGTCTCAAGACAGTTCCCTGGCGCCTCCATTCCTTGTTTCCCCCTCCTGTTGTGCCTCTGCCTTAATCCGCTGCATATGCTCCCGGATCTTTGCCTCGTACCCGTTCCACGACGGTTCATAAAACTGCTTTCCGGTAAGCTCATACGGCAGATACTGCTGCTCTACATAGTGGTTTTTATAGTCATGTGCATATTTGTAACCCGTTCCGTGTCCCAGCTTTGCCGCCCCCTTGTAATGTGCATCCTGTAAGTGTGTCGGTATGGGCAGATTCCCACTTCTGCTGATTTCCTTATTTGCCGCAAATATCGCGTTGCACGCTGCGTTGCTCTTCGGCGCGCACGCCACGTACGAAGCCGCCTGTGCGAGAATAATCTGCGCCTCCGGCATGCCGATCCGCTCCACCGCAAGCGATGCGCTCACCGCGACATTCAGCGCCATGGGATCTGCATTTCCGACATCCTCCGCAGCACAGATCATGATGCGCCTCGCAATAAACGCAACCTGCTCTCCTGCATAGAGCATCTTTGCCAGATAGTAGACCGCCGCGTCCGGGTCGGAACCGCGCATACTCTTGATAAATGCCGATATCGTGTCGTAGTGATTATCCCCGGTCTTGTCGTACAGCACGCGCCGTTTCTGAATACACTCCTGCGCGACTTCTATCGTAATGTGAATCTTCCCATCCTCACTCCGGTCTGTCGTCATAATGCCTAACTCTATGGCATTCAGGGCATGCCGCGCGTCACCGCCTGACAATTCCGCCAGAAATTCCAGTGCGTCCTCGTCAATCTCCGCGTCATAGCTGCCCATCCCCTTCTCTGTGTCATACACAGCTCTTTTCAGCAGCTCCCTGATGTCACGCTTCTCCAAAGGTTTGAGCTCAAAAATCACAGAGCGCGAAATCAGCGCCCCGTTTACCTCAAAATAAGGATTTTCTGTCGTTGCACCGATCAAAATAATCGTCCCGTCCTCCACAAAAGGAAGCAGATAATCCTGCTGACTTTTGTTAAAGCGGTGAATTTCATCAATAAACAGAATTGTGCGCTTTGCGTACATGGCAAGCGTGTCTTTTGCCTTGTTGATGACCTCCTCCATATCCTTTTTCCCGGCAACCGTCGCATTGATCTGCGTAAACTCTGCACTAGTCGTATTGGCAATCACCTTTGCGAGTGTCGTCTTGCCTGTCCCGGGCGGCCCATAAAAAATAACAGAACTTATTTTATCCGCTTTGATTGCCCTGTACAGCAGCTTGTCCTTGCCGATGATGTGCGACTGCCCCACCACTTCCTCAAGTGTCGCTGGCCTGAGTCTGGCGGCAAGCGGCGACTCTTTTTCCTGTGTTGTACTTCTCATGTATTCAAATAAATCCATCTGCAATCTCCAATAATTGACTATCAAATTCTATCCAAAGAACGCTGCTCTTGCGTTCTTTTAAAAACTTAGCAAGTCTTAGGCGGTGTCTTTTGGCGCCTTAGACTTGCTTTGTTTTTTATCACTTGTTCTGCACCGCTACAAGGCTTTCGCCGCCGTACATCTTCCGGAGCTTCGGCTTCTCAATCTTGCCTGTCGGATTTCTCGGGATATCCGCGAATATCACCTGGCGCGGGCGCTTGTACTTCGGAAGCTTCATGCAGTATCCGTTAATCTCTTCCTCCGTGCAGTTCATACCCTCTTTCACTTCTATAATAGCAGCCGTTATCTCTCCAAGACGCTTGTCCGGGATACCGATTACAGCCACATCCTTCACTTTATTGTTGGTGCGCAGGAAATCTTCGATCTGAACGGGATAGATATTCTCACCGCCGCTGATGACGACATCCTTCTTGCGGTCCACAAGGAAGATGAAGCCGTCCTCGTCCTCCTGCGCCATATCTCCTGTAAACAGCCACCCGCCGCGAAGCACTTCATTCGTAGCCTGCTCATCATTGTAGTAACAGGTCATAACACCCGGTCCCTTTACGGCCAGTTCGCCAACTTCGCCGCGTGTCACCTGTGTACCGTTCTCATCGACAATTTTTACCTGCCAGCCATAGCCTGCCTTCCCGATGGCTCCCACCTTATGGATATTCTCGACACCGAGATGCACACAGCCTGGTCCGATCGACTCGCTGAGACCATAGTTCGTGTCATACTGGTGATGCGGGAATACTTTCTTCCAGCGCTGTATCAGACTCTGCGGAACCGGCTGTGCACCAATGTGCATCAGTCTCCACTGGGAGAGCTCATAATCCTCGAGCCTGACATCGCCCCTGTCAATCGCGTCGAGAATATCCTGCGCCCACGGCACCAGCAGCCACACGATTGTGCACTTTTCCTTTGACACGGCATCCAGAATAAACTCCGGCTTTGTCCCTTTCAGCAAAACTGCTTTGCTGCCCTCCAGAAAGCTTCCAAACCAGTGCATCTTCGCGCCAGTGTGGTAGAGCGGCGGAATGCACAGAAATACATCCTGCTTTGTCTGGCCATGATGGTTCTGCTCCACCTTGCACGAGTGCATCAGGCTTTCATGGTTATGTAGGATCGCCTTCGGAAATCCCGTCGTCCCCGATGAGAAATAGATCGCGGCATCATCCGCATCTGTCAGCGCGATCATCGGTGTCTGACTCGAACAGTTCGCTGTGAGACTGATGTAGTCCTCCGCAAAGCTCGGACAGTTGTCTCCCACATAAAATAACAGCCGGTTTTTGCTGATACTCTCCGCGATCTCCTCCACGCGCCCGATAAATTCCGGTCCAAATACAAGGACGTCCACTTCCGCCAGATTCAGGCAGTATTCGATCTCATCCGGCGCATAGCGGAAGTTAAGCGGCACTGCCAGCGCACCTGTCTTTAAAACGCCGAAATAAATCGGAAGCCACTCCAGACAGTTCATCAGCAGGATGGCCACCTTGTCCCCCTTCTTGATACCTCTCTGAATCAGCATGTTGGCAAAACGGTTTGCCTTCTCATTAAACACACTCCATGTAATTTCCCGGCGGTAGTGTGTCACCGGGTTTGGCTCCATCAGCTCGTATTCCTTCCATGTGACGCGTCTTGTCTCCTTGATTTCAGGATTGATTTCCACCAGGCAGATATCATTTCCATACAATTTGCAGTTTCTCTCTAAAATGTCTGTGATTGGCATTTTTGTTACTCCTTTATCCGTTTTATCGTTCTTTTTACCAGCCCTGCAGTTCACATCGCAGAAACGATCAGAATCGGTCAGGCATTGTTTCTGCATGGCGCATTTATATACATTATGCCACTTTAAAGCATCAAAGTAAACTTGTTTTTTATTTTTTATCCCCCTTGCATGCTCCAGCACACATACGAATCAATCGTTTGAAAGTGACCTTCTCTCATACTTCACTTGCTTACTTTTTCAATCACGCAGCTGTGCGGCTTTTCCAGATTATCCTTATTGTAACTGATACCAACAAGCACTATCTCACCCGCGTAATTTTCAAGTGCCTGTGTGTAATGCCTGTCCTTAATCTGCTGTATCGCCGCAGTAACCTTCCTGTCGTATTTTAGCTCTACCACCAGGGCAGGTCTGCTGGTATGTGGAAGCGGCAGGAACACAACATCCGCAAAGCCTTTTCCCGTTGGAAACTCCCGGATGAGCCTGTAATCCTTCCTTGCACTGTAGTACGCAAGCCCGATTGCACACCCTAATGAGTTCTCATCATTGTAAGTCAGAACGGATGCGACTTCTGTATGTGCACTGTCCAGCATCAATGCCACGCTGTCCGCATCGCCGCGCAAAGTATCCTCGAGAAGTTTTTCCGATGCCTTCAGGACACGCATAACCTCTGTCCAGCCGCCGACACGCATGGCATTCTCAAATTCCCTGACGATCTCCTTGTTTGGAATAAACACCTCCTCTGTCTGTGAATCGTATCCCAGATATCCCAGATGGATCAACAGTGTCAGCACATCATCCTTCACCTTAAAATTACACATGTCATTCTGATATGTCAGCGGATTTACCCTGACGCGTTCCCCGCCAAGCATCTTCACGATATCAGAACGAAGATCATCAAAATCCATATCGATATAGATTTTCAATGCATCATACGTTTCCGTGGAAGTCCAATAACTCGACAGATGCCGGCAGCTCAACGCTGCCACGACAGACCGCGGATTGTATATGTGCTGAAACTCCTTAAAACGATATCCGTCATACCAGTTGCTGATCTCTTCGAAGTCCATCTGATACTGTTCACACAGCGCCTTCACTTCAGCATCTGTAAAACCAGTATACTTCTCGAACGCGAACTGATTTATCATCGAATACTCCCAGAACATATTCAATGCAGAATGCTGCCCGTACTTTTTCACCGGAAGAATCCCTGTCATGTACACAAGCGCAACATAGGGCTGGTCCTTTAAGAGCTTGCGCAGAAAATCAAGGTACTGCTTCTGCATTGCCTCCGACTCCTGTCTCTCCCGCATCACGCAGTCCCACTCGTCAATCAGAAAAAGAAACTCCTTCTCCGTTCTTGCATAAATTCTCGTCAGGGCATCTGCAAGTCCCACGCCTGGTTTCTTGATGTACTCCCCATATTCCTCCCACAGCTCTTCAAGCACCTCCTGCTCCAGATAATGCGTCACGGCCTGGTTTTCCACACCAATCAAAAAATGCTGCATATTGATATAGATCACGTCATAACGGTTGCGGTATTTCTGAAAGGTCTCATCAGTCTCTATGGCCCGTCCCAGAAATAATTCCTCAGAATCGCATCCGCGGCTATAGTACGCGGCAAGCATTTTCAACGCCATGGATTTCCCAAAACGCCTCGGCCGGCTGACGCAGATATATTTTTGTTCCGTGTTGATATACTTGTTCGTGAGCGAAATCAAGCCTGTCTTATCCACATAGATTTCAGAGTTGACTGCTTCACGAAACCCTTTATTTCCCGGATTCAAATATATGCCCATAAAATCCTCCATTCCTGCCAGTACAATTCTCACCGTCCATGCAGCTGTAAAAACTGATTATATTATATTGCATTTATTCCGCAATAACAATGTCTATTTGATTTTATTCCCGCCTCTATGATAAAATACGATTAGATAAAATAAGATTACCGTTCACGCATCCATCAATGTAGTGAAAATCATTCGCCCAGATGGGAACAGTTCCTAAAACGATGTTGTTCCAATAGAATATTTCAAATAAGCGGAGGAAGATTACACATGCTATTAAATTACAAAGACCTGACAATCAGAAACGCAGCAGCCGATGACGCCAGGCTGCTGGCATCCTGGTGGAATGACGGCGCTGTCATGGCGCATGCAGGTTTCCCAAACGGAACAGGCGAAACGCCAGTCGGGATCGCAGAGCGGATCAGGGCGGACACCGATGAGCACAGGCGGCTGATCATCGAGCTTTCGCATCGGCCGATTGGTGAGATGAATTATACCAGGCTCCCCGACCAGGACGGCAGAAAGACAGCTGAAATCGGAATCAAAATCTGCGATTTTTCCGAGCAGGAAAAAGGATATGGAAAAATCGTGCTGAGCATGATGATCTCATCTCTTTTCAAGGATTTCGGATACCAGAAAATCATTCTCGACACAAATCTGAACAACAAGCGGGCCCAGCATGTCTATGAGACACTCGGATTCAGAAAGCTGCAGGTACGGAAAGATTCATGGAGAGATCAGCTTGGTAAACTGCAGTCCGCCGTCGACTATGAATTAATTCCAGAAGATTTTGTAAATTATGCAAAATAAATTGACGTGACTCCATTTTTTCACTATCATAGTAATAGTGTCAGCGGTGGCAGTCGAAATCGAACCGCACAGCCGCCGCTTTTCGGAAAATTAAGAAAAACGAAAATCGACAACAGAAAGGAATTAACAAATGAGCGAAACGAAAATCATGTTAGGCAATGAAGCGATTGCCCGCGGTGCTTATGAGGCCGGCGTCAAAGTGTCCAGCGCTTACCCCGGAACTCCCAGCACCGAAATCAGTGAAAATATCGTAAAATACCCGGAAATCTACGCAGAGTGGGCTCCGAATGAGAAAGTCGCCATGGAAGTTGCCATCGGCGCATCCATCAGCGGCGTGCGCGCCTTGGCATCCATGAAAATGGTCGGTGTCAATGTTGCGAGCGACCCGCTCTACACAGTATCCTATATCGGAGCAAACGGCGGTCTTGTCCTTGCAGCGGCGGACGATCCCGGGCTCTACTCTTCACAAAATGAGCAGGACTCCCGCTGTGTGGCACGCGTGGCGCAGGTTCCCGTCTTAGAGCCGTCCGACTCCCAGGAGGCAAAGGACTTCACCAAACTTGCCTTCGAGTACAGTGAGCGGTACGACACACCTGTTATGATAAGAACCACCACCAGACTGGCACATTCCCAGGGCCCTGTCACCCTCGAGGAGCGGCAGGAAATTCCGGACAAGCCCTACGAGCGGAACGCGGCAAAACATGTCATGATGCCCGGCAACGCCAAAGGACGCCATGTCCATGTGGAAAACCGCCTAAAACAGATGGCGGACGATGCCTGCGATTTCGCGATCAACAAGGCCGTTTATAAAGACACCTCCGTCGGATTTATCACGAGCGGCATTCCCTATACATATGTGGTGGAGGCAATGCCAGATGCCAGCGTGCTAAAGCTTGGTCTTGTGCACCCTCTTCCGCGGAAATTGATTGAAGAATTTGCCTCCAAAGTTGACAAACTCTATATTTTTGAAGAACTTGAGCCGTTGATTGAGGAGCAGGTCAAATCCTGGGGCATCGACTGTATCGGCAAGGAACTCTTCACGCTGCAGGGTGAGTACAGCGCCAACATGATCCGCGAGCGCGTCCTTGGCATGAAGATTGAGACTGCCGCACCTGCACAGGTACCGGCGCGCCCTCCTATTCTGTGCCCCGGCTGCCCGCACAGAAGCACGTTCTCCGTCCTGAAAAAGCTTGGCATCCACGGTGCCGGCGATATCGGCTGCTACACCCTCGGCGCAGTCGCACCGTTAAATGTCATCGACACGACTGTGTGCATGGGCGCTTCCATCTCCACCTTACACGGCATGGAGAAGGCAAAGGGCAAAGACTACATCAAGAACTGGGTGGCACTGATCGGAGACTCCACATTCCTCCACACAGGCGTCAACTCCCTGATGAACATGGTGTATAACCAGTCCACCGGCACGGTGCTGATTCTTGACAACTCCACCACGGGTATGACAGGCCACCAGGACCATGCCGCTACCGGAAAGATGCTCAACGGCAAGAAGACAAAGGCAATCAGCCTCTACCACCTGTGTAAGGCAATCGGTGTCGAGCATGTGTATGAAGTCGATGCTTTTGACATTGATGAGCTGGAGACTGTCGTAAAGCGCGAAGTTGCCCGCGATGAGGTCTCTGTCATTATCGTCTGTGCTCCCTGTGCCCTGTTAAAATCGCAGGCTACCAAAGCAAAATGCATTGCCATACCTGAAAAGTGTAAAAAATGCGGTATGTGTCTCGTTCCCGGCTGCCCTGCCCTCACCAAAAACGAGGATGGAACTGTCAAAATAGACGATACTATGTGTAATGGCTGTGGCCTGTGTATGAAGCGCTGCAAATTTGACGCGATTGAACGTGTCGAATAAAACTTACAGACAACTATCATTGCGCCGTTTTCGCAGGTGCATCAAATACGGAGGTTAAAATAATATAATGACTACTAAAAATATAATGATCGTAGGCGTGGGCGGTCAGGGTACACTGCTCACAAGCCGTATCCTTGGCGGCATCATCACGAAGGCAGGCTATGATGTAAAGCTCTCCGAGGTACATGGCATGGCACAGCGCGGTGGAAGTGTTGTCACTTTCGTGCGCTACGGCGACTCTGTCGCAGAACCCATCGTGGAGGAAGGACAGGCAGACGTGCTGATTGCCTTTGAGCGGCTCGAAGCTCTGCGATACGCCCATTTCCTGAAAAAAGACGGCGTTATTATCGTGAATGACCAGCGGATTGACCCGATCACCGTTGTGACAGACGCCGCGCAGTATCCTGAGAATATTATCGAAAATCTGAAAAAAGACTACAACGTGGTCGATGTCGACGCCATGGAGGAAGCAAAAAAGCTCGGAAATGCCAAGGTATTCAATACAATCGTCGTCGGTGTCGCCGCAAAACGCATGGATTTTGACAAAGAACAGTGGCTCGAAGTCATTGAGTCCACCGTTCCGCCAAAGACCGTCGAGATCAACAAGGCGGCATTTGAGGCTGGTTATGCAATGTAAAGACGAGCGCATACGCGCTCGTCTTGCAAAAAGCTTCGCTTTTTGTTTCAATGATTTACGCTGATATATATTATTG
>CAMWXA010000107.1 GCA_947178035.1 uncultured Lachnospiraceae bacterium
GGAGGCGGTGAAGGAAGCGAGGGCGCAGGGCGATCTGAGCGAGAATTTTGAGTACTATGCTGCCAAGAAATACAAGAACCAGAATGAGAGCCGTATCCGCTATCTTGAGCGGATGATCAAGACAGCGCAGATTATCGAGGACGATGCCAGGGAGGATGAGATCGGACTCAACAAGACGGTGGAAGTCGAGTTTGTGGAGGACGGCACGATTGAGACGTACCGCTTCGTGACTACCGTGAGAAACAATCCGCTGCAGGGACTTATCAGCATCGAGTCACCAATTGGAAAAGCGCTCGCGGGTCACAAGTGCGGCGATACGGTGCATGTGCAGGTGAACAGTGATTTCGGTTATGACGTGGTGGTCAGGTTGGTGGAGAATACGCCGGATGATGATTCGATAGAGCTTAGAAAATTCTGATTTTGAGGGGAACCATATATGAATCTTATTAACATCGAAAATATCACCAAGTACTATACGGACACACCGCTTTTTGAGGAGGCTTCCTTTACCGTTGACGAGATGGAAAAGGTGGGAATCATAGGCATTAACGGCACAGGGAAGACGACGCTGTTGAAAATGCTCATAGGGATGGAGACACCGGACAAAGGTACAATTACAAGGGCAAACAATATTGTCATCCGGTATCTGCCGCAAACGCCCGATTTCCAAAAGGATGTGACAGTTCTTGAGGCCGTTATGGAAGGGAACCGCACGCATGACAACGAATGGTCGTTGGAGAGCGATGCCAGGATGATGCTGCAGAAGCTGGGAATCAGCGATTATGGACAGAAGACCGATACGATGTCGGGCGGTCAGCGCAAGCGGATAGCGCTCGCCAATACACTGTTGTCAAAAGCGGATGTGCTGGTGCTTGATGAGCCGACAAACCATCTGGATTCATCCATGGCGGACTGGCTGGAGGAATATCTGAAAAACTTTCGGGGTGCTTTGGTCATGGTGACACATGACCGGTATTTTCTTGACAGTGTGTCCAACCGAATTGTGGAGATCGACAAGGGAAAGATTTACAGTTATCAGACAAACTACACAGGCTTTTTGGAGCTGAAGGCACAGCGCGAGGATATGGAGCTTGCCACAGAGCGGAAGCGGCAGAGTATTCTGCGCGTGGAAATTGAGTGGATGAAGCGGGGGGCGCGCGCCAGAAGCACCAAACAGAAGGCGCATATCCAGCGCTATGAGAATCTGGCAGCGCAGAGAGGGCCGCAGCAGGACGCGCAGCTGGAGTTAAGTTCCGTGGCGACACGCATGGGAAAGACGACTGTAGAGTTAAAAAATATCACGAAGGGGTATGACGGAAAGAATCTGATCAATGATTTCAGCTATATATTTCTGAAAAATGACAGAATCGGTTTTATCGGAGAAAATGGCTGCGGAAAATCGACGCTGATGAGAGTCATCTGCGACATGGAAAAGCCGGACGCAGGCGAGGTCATAACCGGACAGACAATCAGGATCGGATATTATGCGCAGGAGATCCGCAATGATGAGCGTGCAGGACTTGCATATATGAAACCTGACATGCGTGTCATTGACTATATCCGGAATACCGCGGAGTATGTGCAGACTGTGGATGGATCGGTCTCCGCATCCGTCATGCTGGACAGGTTTCTGTTTCCGCCGGAAAAGCAGTACGGGCTGCTCGGGAAGCTTTCAGGCGGGGAGCGGCGCAGGCTGAATTTGCTGCGTGTGCTGATGGAGGCGCCGAATGTGCTGATTCTCGATGAGCCTACGAACGATCTGGATATACAGACGCTCACCATTCTGGAGGATTATCTCGACCATTTTGACGGCATTGTGATAGTCGTTTCCCATGACCGCTATTTTCTGGACAGGGTTGTGCGGCGGATTTTTGCTTTTCAGGATGGTAGTATCAGACAGTATGAGGGCGGATTTACCGATTATCAGGCGAGACTACAGGAGGAGAGTAGCAGCACAGAAGTTTCTGACAATAAAACTGTTTCCAGTAAAAATAACACGAGGGCAGGAGCGAAGGAATCCGACACGAACCTGAAAAATATAAAAAAACGTCAGGACAAGCTTCGGTTTTCATATAAAGAAAAGAAAGAGTATGAGACGATTGAGGATGAGATTGCGGCGCTCGAAGAAAAAATAGGAAAGTTTGAGGCAGATATGGCAGAAAATGCCAGCGATTTTGTAAAGCTGAATGAGCTGACAAAGCAAAAAGAGGCTGCGGAACAGCTTCTCGAGGAGAAAATGGAGCGCTGGATGTATCTGCAGGACCTGGCGGAGAAGATTGCGGAACAGGACAGATAATATCAATAGGAAACAGTGAGCAGGAGGAGATGCAGCCTCCTGTTTCATTTGCACATGCTGTGTGTATGCACACAGGCACCCGGAGGAAACATGTTAGAAATATGAAAAAAGTGTGAAGTGTGTAAAAGGTGTTGACATATTTTTCTATTTGGAATAGAATGTTAGCACACGAACAGTTTGTAGGCAAACAAACCTGAGTTCTGCACATTTTATTGAAAAGAGGTGAGTGCGGTATGGATGAGCTGGATAACTGTAATTGCGAGATACCAGAACTGAGAAAAATAGGACCTATGATTCGGGAGATGAACGGTGCATTTAAAAAGAAATTTATGGCATGCGGCATTGCAGTGGGACTTGACGAGGTGACGCTGATGCATAGCTGGATTATGGGGTATCTCTGTCATAATCAGGAGAAAGCAGTCTATCAGAAAACAATTGAGTCGGATTTCTGTATCAAGCGGTCCACGGTGACGACGATTCTGCAGCTTATGGAGAAGAAAGGCTATATTAAGCGTGTAGGGGTGGAGGGGGACGCGCGGCTCAAGCAGATATTTCTGACAGAACAGGGAAAGGAAATAGCAGTCAGGACAAGGACAATGATTGACAATCTGGAAAAGAGTGTGATTGAAGGAATTGAGGAGGATAAACTGGACATTTTTTATGAGGTTGCACAGAAATTGGTGACAAATATGAATCAGTAGCTGGAATGATTCCCAGCTATTCAGATAGATTAATTATACTAGAAAATCATTATGCGAATGGAGGTTTATTTATGCTAAAGGTATTAGGCGCACAAATTAAGGAATTCAAAAAAGATTCCATCCTTACGCCTGTTTTCATGATTTTGGAAGTTATCATGGAAATGATTATCCCGCGGCTGATGGCTTCGCTCATTGATGACGGTGTCAATGCGGGAAACCTGAACCATATCTACAGGATTGGCGGTCTGATGATTGTGATGGCACTGATCGGATTGTGGGCAGGTCTTATGGGGGCAAAGTACGGTGCGAGGGCATCGACGGGCTTTGCGAGGAACCTCAGAAAAGCGATGTTTGAGAATATCCAGACCTATTCGTTCTCAAATATTGACAAATATTCTACATCAAGTCTGATCACGCGGCTGACTACGGATGTGACCAACATGCAGAATGCGTACCAGATGATACTGCGTATGGCCATGCGTGCCCCGGCATCCATGATCATCGCAATGGTGATGGCTTTTTCCATCAATGCGCGGCTTGCCAGTATTTATCTCGTGGCAGTTATTTTTCTTGCGATTTGTCTTTCGCTTATTCTGCCAAGGGCAAACCAGCATTTCCGCCAGGTATTTGAAAAGTACGACAACCTGAATGCGAGCGTGCAGGAAAATGTATCTGCGATCCGTGTTGTGAAGGCATACGTGCGTGAGGACTATGAGAAAGAGAAGTTTGCAAAGGCAAACCAGAATATCTACAACATGTTCCTAAAGGCTGAGAAGCTCGTTGTCATCAATATGCCGTTGATGATGGCAACCGTGTATTGCTGTATTCTTCTCATTTCATGGCTGGGTGCAAAGAACATTGTTGCGGGCAGTCTTACAACAGGTGAGATGATGAGTCTGCTGGCATACTGTATGAATATCCTGATGAGTCTCATGATGGTATCGATGATTGTCGTGATGCTGTCTATGAGTTATGCCAGTGCAAAGCGTATTGCCGAGGTTCTGACAGAGCAGACAGACCTCAAAAATCCAGAGAAACCAGTCATGGATGTGAAGGACGGAAGCATTGTATTCCAGAATGTGTCCTTTGCCTACAATAAGGACAGCAAACCAGTCCTGAAAGACATTAATCTGGACATCAGGTCCGGTGAGACCATCGGCATTATCGGCGGTACAGGAAGTGCGAAATCAAGTCTCGTCAATCTCATCAGCCGTCTGTACGATGTCACATCGGGAGAACTGCTGGTGGGCGGACTCGACGTGCGCAAATATGACATGGAGACGCTCAGAAATCAGGTTGCAGTCGTGCTGCAGAAAAATGTCCTTTTCAGCGGTACGATACTGGAAAATCTTCGCTGGGGTAACAAGGAGGCCTCTGAGGAGGAATGTATCCGGGCATGTCAGCTCGCCTGTGCAGATGAGTTTATACAGAAAATGCCGGATAAGTACAACACGTTCATTGAACAGGGCGGCACGAATGTATCCGGAGGACAGAAACAGAGACTATGTATTGCGAGGGCTCTGCTCAAGAAACCAAGGATTTTGATACTCGATGACAGCACGAGTGCGGTGGACACTGCCACAGATGCCAGGATCAGAAAGGCGTTTGCGGAGGAGATACCGGACACGACCAAGCTGATTATCGCGCAGAGGGTGAGCAGTGTACAGAATGCAGACCGCATCATTGTCATGGATAACGGCACGGTGACTGCATTCGGCACACACGATGAGCTGCTCGGGAACAGTCCGATCTACCGCGAGGTATATGAATCCCAGACAGGTGGAAATGCGGACTTTGATCATAATGGAGGTGACAACTAATGCCAGGACCAGGACATCAGGTGAGAGGACCGAAACCAAAGATTGAAAATCCCGGTAAGCTCTTTAAACGGCTTATGGGATATGTGCTCAAAAATTATACCCCCCATGTAATTATCGTTGTCATATGTATTTTTGTGGGTGTATTAGCCAATATCCAGGGAACTTTATTTACCCAGACATTGATTGACGAGTATATCATGCCGCTTCTGGGAACGGAAAATCCGGATTTCTCAGGACTGGCGCATGCAATATTCAGAGTGGCGTGCTTCTATGCTGTAGGAGTACTTTCGTCTTATCTGTACAACAGAATCATGATCAATGTCAGCCAGGGAACGATGCGCAATATCCGGAATGATATGTTCAACAAGATGGAAGCGCTGCCGATCAAGTATTTTGACACGCATCCGCATGGAGATATCATGTCGAGATACACCAATGATATCGATACACTAAGACAGATGATCAGCCAGAGTATGCCGCAGTTTCTAAACAGTGCCATCACGATTGTCAGTGTGTTAGTCAGCATGATTATCCTGAGTGTGCCGTTGACGGTCACGACGCTGATTATGGTTTCCATCATGCTCTTTGTCACGAAGAAGGCGACAGGACTTTCCGGGAGGTATTTTGTGGCGCAGCAGAAATCCCTCGGTGCAGTGAACGGCTTTGTTGAGGAAATGATGGAAGGCCAGAAGGTTGTCAAAGTGTTCTGCCATGAGGAGGAGAGCATGGAGCGCTTCAATGAGCTGAACCAGGAGCTTTTTGAGAGTGCATACAATGCGAACCAGTTTGGTAATATGCTCGGTCCCATCAACTCCCAGCTTGGAAATCTGAGCTATGTGGTGTGTGCGATTGTGGGCGGTATACTGGCTCTTGGAAATATCGGCGGTTTGACGCTCGGCGGGCTTGCAAGTTTCCTTTCTTTTAACAAGAGCTTCAATATGCCAATCAACCAGGTCAGCCAGCAGTTTAACTCGGTTGTCATGGCGCTGGCCGGAGCTGACCGTATCTTCAAGATGCTCGACGAGGAGCCGGAGGCTGATAACGGATATGTCTCTCTTGTCAATGCAGAGGAGCTGAACGGAGAGATCCGTGAGACAGAGAAACACACTGGAATGTGGGCGTGGAAACATTATCACAAGGACAGTAACACGACTACTTACCAGCGGCTTGAGGGCAGTGTCGTGTTCGACGATGTGGATTTCGGATATACGGATGATAAGATCGTACTTCACAATATTAAGCTGTTCGCAGAGCCGGGGCAGAAGATTGCGTTTGTGGGCTCTACGGGTGCGGGAAAGACGACGATCACCAATCTGATCAACCGTTTTTATGATATTCAGGACGGCAAGATCCGGTATGACAATATCAATGTCAATAAGATCAAGAAGGCAGATTTGCGCCGCTCGCTTGGTATTGTACTGCAGGACACACATTTGTTTACGGATACGGTTATGGAAAATATCCGGTATGGTAAATTGGATGCTACGGACGAGGAGGTTATCGCGGCGGCAAAGCTTGCAAATGCACATGAGTTTATTGAAAAGCTTCCTGATGGCTACAATACACTGCTGACGGGTGACGGTGCAAACCTGAGTCAGGGACAGCGTCAGCTCCTTGCCATCGCGAGGGCGGCAATTGCGGATCCGCCTGCGTTGATTCTCGATGAGGCGACGAGTTCGATTGATACACGTACTGAGAAGATTGTGCAGGACGGTATGGATAAGCTGATGAGCGGCAGGACGACATTTGTGATCGCGCACAGGCTTTCGACAGTCAAGAACAGCGACTGCATCATGGTACTGGAGCAGGGCCGGATTATCGAGCGCGGTACGCACGATGAACTGATCGAGGCACAGGGCAAGTATTATCAGCTGTATACAGGAAATGCGATTGCAGCGAACTAAAATCCGTCAATTAAGGTTTTTAGACTTTACTCTTTCCGCGGAATCTGATATGATGAAATCATAACAATCAGTATAGATTATAAGTAACAATGAAATAACATTAGTCACAAATAAAAGGTGTAGAGGCCGATAGAATGTAGCAAGACTTTACACCTTTTATAAAAATTTACACATTATTTACACATTATTGAGATGAATGGGGTGAGGAATATGGCGTTCTCGAAAGGAAAACGAATTGAGGATGAGACAAGCAGGCGGATTGTTGACCTTGCAGTAACAATTGGCTGCCGGGAAGGGGTAGATGTGCTGACTGTCACAAGGCTGTGCAGGGAGCTCAACTGTGATCGGCGAGTGATTTACAATCGGTTTCGCGACATTGACGAGATCAACATGATTGTAGCGCAACGATGCAACGAGGAACTTATGGCGAAAGCGAGGACAGTCATCAATCCACAGGCATCTTTTTTTGACAATTTCACAGCACTGGTCAAGGCTGCATTTGCGTATATTTACGAAAAAAATGCCAATTTCCAGCACTTTACCGCACTCTATAAGGTCACAGAGGAAGGTGTGAGAAATGGGGTTCTTCAAGCGTTGGCAGCTCTGATCGAGGAAGGGAAGTCGTCAGGTGATGTGTGTGCGGGGACAGACAGCTGTAAGGCGGCAGCAAACATCTGGCTCATCATGACAGGAATCAGCAGTATGCTGGCGGCGAATGTAAATTATAAATATGAGGATGGGCTGGACACGATGTTGTATGGTGTTAATGCAATATTAGCCCATATAAAAAATAAGGCAGGAATATAGGAATTATATCGAAAACAAGGAGGATCGGACTATGGTGACAGTTAAGCTTGGCAATACAGGAATTATTGCGAACAAAAACGGTTTTGGGGCACTTCCAATTCAGCGGATTGATGTTGACAGCGCGGTAAAATTGATTCGCATGGCACTTGACGGCGGCGTGAACTTCTTTGACACGGCGAGGGCGTACAGCGACAGTGAGAAGAAGCTGGGCATCGCCTTGGAGGGGGTTGACAGGAGCAGGTATTATATTGCGACAAAGACGACGGCCAAGACGGGAGAGAAGGTTCTGGAGGATTTGGAGACTTCTCTCAGCCTGTTGAAAACGGACTATATTGATGTGTATCAATTGCACTGTGCTCCAAAATGTTTTCGTCCGGGCGACGAGGACGGTGTATATGATGCGGCAGCAAAAGCAAAAAAAGAAGGGAAAATCAAACATATTGGGATTACCGCACATTTGCTGAATGTGGCGGAGGAAGCGATTGAGAGTGGACTGTACGAGACCTTGCAATTTCCGTTTGCGTACATCTCTTCTGAGAAGGAGATTGCACTGGTGAAGAAGTGCGAGGAGGCGGGAATGGGCTTTCTCGGCATGAAAG
This sequence comes from uncultured Lachnospiraceae bacterium, assembly GCA_947178035.1. Taxonomy (GTDB): domain Bacteria; phylum Bacillota; class Clostridia; order Lachnospirales; family Lachnospiraceae; genus COE1. Next base: position 8,128 of record CAMWXA010000107.1, read on the forward strand.
GGCTGGCCGGCGGACTGCTAACAAACGCTAAGCTCTGCTATTGGTTTGCATGCCAGCATGAGGCAGTGCTGCCGCTGTGGGGCGTGCAGAAAGAGTCGGAGCTGGCAGAATTTTTGTCTTACCAGGAGAAAACGCCTGTGATGGACGAGGAGATGCAGGCAACTTACGAGAAAGATTTGAGGGAGCTTGCAGGGGATTTCTGCCGCGGCTGTGGTTATTGTATGCCGTGTCCAAAGGGCATTCAGATCAATAACTGCGCGCGGATTTCGCAGCTTCTGCGCCGGTCTCCGTCGGCGAACTGGCTGGGTGAGGCGTGGCAGGCGGAGATGGCAAAGATCAAGGAATGTCTTCACTGCGGGAAGTGTGCTTCGAAGTGTCCCTATGGGCTTGACACGCCGAAGCTCCTGGAGAAAAATTTAGAAGACTATGAGAATGTGCTGTCTGGGAAAGTCAGTGTTTGAAATAATTAATGAGTCGGCGATTTTGCGAGATGATTCAGGTTCCTGACGGCATAGATTTGAGAGGATAGAAATGAAGCAGATAACAATATTTCAGAATCAAAATTACAAGGAGCTAGGGATTTTATACGGGCTGTTTTTTGAGGATATCAATCACGCTGCGGACGGCGGGCTGTATGCAGAGATGGTGCAGAACCGTTCGTTTGAATACTGTGAGACGGACAAGAAAGAGTACCATGCCCTGACCGCGTGGGAAAAGACAGGAGCAGTCAGATGGGAAGTGCGCACAGAGCAGCCGATGCACGCGGAGAAACCGCATTACCTTCATGTGGAGTCACAGCCTGGCGGCGCTGTCTGTAACATGGGATATAATACAGGCTTTTTTGTGGAAGCGGGTAAAGGCTATGACTTCTCCATGTATGCAGGAGGTGCAGAGGGAAATGTCAGCGTCCGCGTGACAGTGGAGGAAGAGGGGGCTGTGTGTGCAGAGGGCCGTCTTGCAGTCAGCGGCAGCGCGTGGAGAAAGTACGAATTGCAGATGAAGGCATCGCAGACGACAACCTGCGGTCGTCTGGTGCTGACCTTTGAGGCGGGAGGAACGTGCAATCTTGACATGATATCCTTTTTTCCACAGGATACTTTTCTCGGGAAAAAAGGCGGCTTGCGAAAGGATATTGCCGAGGCGCTGCAGGAGATGCATCCAAAGTTTATGCGCTTTCCGGGAGGCTGCCTCGTGCATGACGGCAGTCTGAACGACCATGACCGCAATTCCATGTACCGCTGGAAGCGCACACTTGGCAAAGTGGAGGAGCGCCCCACATGGCGCAGCAACTGGGGGTATAACCAGTCCCTTGGTCTCGGGTATTTTGAGTATTTCTGCTTCTGCGAGGAGATTGGCGCGGAGCCGGTTCCGATTCTTCCGGGCGGATTCAATCCGCACAAGGGTGTCGGCGTACCGCTTGCGGAGATTGGGGAGTGGGTGGATGACGCGCTGGATTTGATTGAATTTGCGAATGGCAGCAGCGATACCGTCTGGGGCAAAATCAGAAAGGAACTTGGTCACGAAGCACCGTTTTATCTGAAATATATTGGAATCGGCAACGAGGAAGTCGGGGACGGATTTTTTGAGCGGTATCCCTATTTTCATGAGGCAATCCGTGAAAAATATCCAGAGATTAAGATCATCAATACTGCGGGACCGTTTGCGTCCGGCGAAAGCTATGAGGCGGGCTGGCGCTCTGCCAAAAAGTGCGGTTCCGACCTGGTTGATGAGCACTACTATTCGGCTCCGGAATGGTTTCTTGCGAATATGCATCACTATGAGGACTACGACGAAAACGGTCCGAAAGTATTTCTTGGCGAGTACGCTTCATGGGGAAATACATACTACAACGCACTGGTTGAGGCAGCCTATATGACCCATCTGGAACGGTCGAAGGCGGTGGAGATGGCGTGCTATGCGCCCATGCTCTGCAATGTGGATTACGTGAACTGGAAACCGGATATGCTGTGGTTCAACAATCATGCGATATTGAAGACGCCGAACTATTATGTGCAGAAGCTTTTTATGCAGAATCAGGGCACCGACGCAGTTGCGTTTGAGACAGCCAGTCTGGATGAAGTTATTCCGCTGGTGGATGAAAAAGCGATTACAGGAAACTTTGCAATCGCGGGAAATGACATTGAAGGAAGAATCTGGGATGTGAAGGTGACAGACTTGAACACAGGGGATGTCACAAAACTGCGTGATATTTCAATTGGTAAAGACAATCTGGAAAACCAGCTCATGGACATCAGCGGCAGCCACTACAAAATATCCTTCCGCTTCCAGAGAACAGCCGGGAGAAAAGGACTGAAAATTTATTTCGGGGAAAAGGACAGGAAAAACAGGTTCATTTGGGAATTTGGCGGCTGGGATAACTGGGACTGCAATCTGACATCCTGCCGTGCAGGAAGAGACTCCTGCATCTCACAGAGACTTTTCCACGTGGAAGATATTGCGTACTTCTTGGAGCTGGAGGTGGAGGACCGCAGGATACGGACATGGGTGAACGGTGCTTTATCCAATGATACCGTTGACCGTCTGCCGGAGCTGGAGGAATTGTATGTGACTGCCAGCGTGGACAGGGGCAGTGACAAAACGATATTGAAAGTTGTGAATCTCACTGGAGAGGAAAAGGATGTGCGGCTGATTCTGGACGGAGCGTCGAAGAACAGTGTGACAGTTACCAGTTTAAAGGGTTATGGACTGGACGAGACAAATTCCTTTGAATGTCCAGACAACATCACGCCGCAGACGGAGCATTTTCCGGTATCTGGCAATGAACTATCATACACATTTATGCCGCATTCTGTCACAGTACTTTCTTTTGAGAATGGCGGACTTTGATATAGGAGGAACATAGCATGGCAGCGTATTTATTTGCACATTTTGTCGGCGAGGAGAAAAACGGCGAACAGATTTATTTTTCAGTGAGTCAGGACGGGCTGCACTGGAAAGACTTAAATCATGGAAATCCGGTACTTATTTCACACATAGGAACCTGCGGTGTGCGCGATCCGTTTCTGGTCAGGAATCCGCAGACGGGCACAGTTTACCTGATTGCGACAGATTTGCGGATTGAGGCAGGCAGAGGGTGGAAGGATGCACAGGAAAACGGAAGCAGAAGTATTATCGTGTGGGAGACAGCGGATTTTGTGCATTGGTCAAAAGAGCAAAGTTATGAAGTGGGGCTTCCCGGTGCTGGCGATGTGTGGGCGCCGGAAGCGGTGTATGACAGGGAAAAAGAAGCCTTTTTGGTGTTCTTTGCCTCCAAGGTAAAAAATGAGGGGGACACAGAGGGAAAACACAGGATCTATGCCACATATACGAAAGATTTTCATGTGTTTTCGGAGACATTTCTCTATATGGAAAAGGAGAAAGATGTCATCGATACTACGATACTGGAAAGCGGGGGATATTATTACCGTGTGTCCAAGGATGAGACAGATAAAAGGCTGATTTTGGAGAAGTCTGATTCCCTTACAGGGGAGTTTGTCAGAATCGATTCCCCTGTACTGGAAGATCTGGTCGGTGTGGAGGGACCGGAAGGGTATCTGCTTCCTGACGGAAAGACCTGGTGTCTGATTGCGGACCAGTTCATGGCCGGAAAAGGCTATCTTCCGATGGTGACAGAAGATCTGTCCTCCGGTGATTTCAGAATCTTATCACCAGAGGAGTATGACATGGGAAAGACGAAGAAACGTCACGCCTGCATTCTGCAGATTACAGATGAAGAGTATGACCGTCTGCTGTGAATTAGAGACACAAA
>CAMWXA010000108.1 GCA_947178035.1 uncultured Lachnospiraceae bacterium
TCGTATTTCATTCTCTGTGCCGCGCGGTCCTTTTCTGCGTTTTCCCTGCCTTTGTAGACTGCCAGGAGATCCCCTGCCAGGTCATGGACATACTCCGTATACACGGACTGTCCTTCTATGCGTGTCTTCACATTCCCGGCGCTGTCATAGGTCTGTTCCTGCAGGACTGTCCCGTCCGGTCCCGTGATCCTGACAATCCGGTCACTGCGGTCATAGAGATAGCAGGTTCCCTGTCCGTCGTCCAGTCCGGGGTCATACTGCTGCGGGCGCACCGCCTTGATAATCCGGTCGTTGCGGTCATAGAACAGGCGCGTCGTGTTTCCGCCCTCGTCCGTCAGGTGTGTCAGGCGGTTTTTGCCGTCATAGGCGAACCGTAGTTCCGCAGGTTTCCCCATGCTGTGATTCCGGCGGACGCGCAGATTCCCCACTGCGTCGTACTCATACTGGAAGCTCCGGCAGATTCCGCCGGATTTGTCCTGCTCCTTTTCCATGACCACGCGGTCCAGGGCATCATACTGCCACTCCTTCTTGTATCCTCTGGGTGTTACCATGCGCACACAGTTTCCATCCGGATCATACTCATACTGGATGGCTGCCCATACCCTGATCCGCTTTCCGCCCGGCTTCCGGAACCGCTCTTCAGTTCCCTCACACTTCTCCACCATGTTCCCGGCCGCGTCATAGGCATAATGGATGATCCGCTCCACATCCTCACTGATCCGGAAACTCTCATAGACTTTCTGGTTCTGGCTGTTGTACCGGTACATTGTCTTTGCACCGTGCTGGTCTTCCACTGCGGTCAGCCGGTTTAATGCGTCATAGGTGAACCGTAGTTCATGCGTATGCCGGGGGATTTCGCCGGCACCGACTTTTTCTGTCCCCCTGCGCTCCTTTATCTTGTTTGACTCGGCATCGTATTCATACAGAGTCGCCCTGTACAGGACTGTTTCCCCGTTTTCTCCTGACGCCTCCACCGGCTCCCACATCCCTGTACGGTTGCCCAGCAGGTCATACGTATAGTATGTGCTGTGTCCTGCGCCGTCTGTCTGCTCTGCCAGGTTCCCAGATGAATCATAGCGGTACGTGCCCTGAATCCTGCCGTCCTCATCTGTCACCTGTGTCAGTCGGTTCATGCTGTCGTAGGTGTAGGTACTGCCCGGTCCGTCATCCGTCTCTGTGTTGTAATTCTCCGGCCTGACCTTTTTGACCAGGTTGCCATTCCCGTCATAGAAACAGCGTTCAACGGAACCATCCGCATAGATCGTGCGGAGCTTTCGGCTGTCTGTATCGTATTCATACCGGATTTCCTGCCCCCCTGGCATCTCCTCACGGAGGATATCACCTGCCAGATTCCGTTCTTTTCTCCAGATATTCCCCAGCGGGTCGATCGTCTCGATCAGGCGGTCAAAGAAGTCATAGCGGTATATCCAGCAGCTCCCGCCTGCGCCCTGCGCGGGCGGGGTCATGGCTGTCAGATTGCCCATCCTGTCGTATGTACGGCACAGTTCATTGCCGTTCCCGTCCTTCACGCAGACAGGGTAATTCTGCTCGTTATACCGGATCTCCGTGGTTCCCTGGTCTGTCCTGATGCATATCCTGCGTCCGACGGCATCATATTCATAGCTAGTCTGGTTCCCCATGACATCTTCGGTACAGGACGGCTCTTTCAGCAGATGCCCGTCCGTACTGCTGTAACTGTAGCTGGTGGTATGTCCGAGACTGTCGGTCACGCTTACCGGGCGTCCATAGGCGTCCCTCTCATACTGGCGCCGTTTCCATTCCCCCTCCCTGATCTTTTCCGTTTCTTCAAGGAGAAACCCATATTCATCATACGCGTAACGGAGCTCTTCGCCCGTATCCGCTTTCTTTTCCAACAGATTTCCCCCGTCGTCGTACCTGTACTCCCATGCCTGGCCGGAGGGCAGCATCTCCCTGCACAGGCGTCCCATGCTGTCATACAGGCGGCGGGTAACATTCCCGTTCCTGTCCTTCTCATAGATATGGTTCGTCCACTGGTCATAGCCTGTCTCTTCCCACGTGCCGTCATCATAGCAGGTATGCGTCACCAGGAAATCTTCGTTGTACCGGTACCGCTCTGTCCGTCCCAGCCCTTCGATGTATACCGTATTCTCCCGTTTTTCCAGGTCGTATGTCAGGATACTTTTGGTTCCGTCCAGATAATACTGCGCCGTCACCCGCCCGGCATGGTCATACTCGTTCCGCACATAGGCATGGCCGTTCTGGTCTATAACCTGCGTAATATGGTTCCCCTCGTCATAATGGTAGGTAGTCACGCCCTCGTCGACATGGCAGACTGCCTTCAGGCAGTCATTTTCATATTTATACCGGACTGTTCTGCCCGCCTCATCCCGGATCTCGGAAACCCTGTCCCCTTCATACTTAAAATCGAGGACATACCCGGCGGAAGTGACTACCTGGCTGATATGCGCTTCCTGGTAGCTGATGGCCAGCCTGTTTCTGCCTTTCCCACGCACGGAAACCAGGCGTCCCATGCTGTCAAAATCATAGCATTTCTGTTCCGGAATGTAAAGCAGGACATAGCCTTCTTCTTCGTCTGGTTTCTGCAGCTGGTATCTGGAATCCCCGTTCCTGCGGTTTTTCCATGTCCCGTCCTCCAGTGCGAAACGCTCCGCATGGCCATCCATACAGATCACATCGATGAGCCCTTCCTCCTCCCGGATAAAGAGCCTGCTCTCCACCCCCAGCATCCAGTTCTTTCCGAGAATGCCCCTGCATGGGATTACGGAATTGTAAATCCGCTGCATCCGGAAGTGTCCGTCTGTCAGATCCGTCGCAGTCAGACAGAATCCTCCTGTTGCCATGTTGACGGAGTCAATGGAAAAAGCAATGTTGGAGGCAAGCGATGTGAGTATGGACATTGTCGGGTTAAACTCCTGGTGGAACACCTTACTGACACCCCAGTCTACGAGGACATCGATCACTGTTTGTCCCCCGATGATCAGGACTGGTGCAAATGCACCTACTCTAATCAGAACGTCTGCAACCGGTGTTACATTCTGCACGATGGCTGCTGCTAGGCTATTGACGTGCGCTTTTTTTAATGTTATTCTTTATCTACAGAGATGAAGAAATGACGGTGACAAATTCAAATTTAGGAGGCCCTGTTATTGAAGATACAATATTCCAAACAAGCTGTTAAATTTTTAAGTAAGCAGGACAAATTTACACAAAACAGAATCATAAATGCCATCAATAATTTACCCAGCGGCGATGTGCTGAAATTACAAGGCCGATCGGGATACAGACTTCGTGTTGGCAGTTTTCGCATTATCTTTGACAAGTCTGGAAACGTTTTATATATTATTGAAATTGACAATCGCGGTCAAGTCTATAAATGAAGGAGAGATTGCTTATGAGTGCTATAAAAGAAAGAATATTCGGCGCTGTTACTGTTATGAGTGATGCCGACGCTGAAAAAGTGTGGAAGTTTGTACTGGATAATCTGCCGTCACGTTCATGGGAAGATATTGAGGAAGTCACACCCGATGAATGGGATCTGAAAATGCTTGATGACATAGAACACAACCCTGAATGCCATGAATTTGTATCTCAGGAAGATGTGTTGAAAGAATTAGGACTATAAACAAATTGCGGGCAACAAAAATACATTTGTTACCCGCAATTGTTTTTAATGGTGAAACAGTCTGATACCCGTAAAGCACATCGCTATCCTGTACTTATTGCAGGTCTCAATCACATTGTCGTCCCGGATCGAGCCGCCCGGCTGCGCGATGTATCTGACACCGCTCCTGTGTGCCCTCTCCACATTGTCCCCAAACGGGAAGAATGCGTCAGAGCCAAGCGCCACATCGGTCAGCTGGTCAAGCCATGCGCGCTTTTCCTCCCTTGTGAGCACTTCCGGCTTCTCTGTAAAGAAGTTCTCCCACGTGCCGTCTGCAAGCACATCCATGTAATCGTCACTCATGTACACGTCAATCGTGTTGTCCCTGTCAGCGCGGCCGATTTTCTCCTTGAACGGCAGATTTAAGACCTTGGGATTCTGGCGCAGGAACCAGTTGTCCGCCTTGTTTCCGGCAAGCCTTGTACAGTGGATGCGCGACTGCTGCCCCGCACCGATGCCGATCGCCTGTCCGCCCTTCACATAGCACACCGAGTTTGACTGTGTGTACTTCAATGTAATCATGGCAATCGCAAGGTCTATCTTTGCCTGCTCCGGGATTTCCCGATTCTCTGTCACTACATTTGCAAAGAGAGCATCGTCAATCACAAGCTCATTTCTTCCCTGCTCAAATGTGATGCCATATACGTCCTTTGTCTCCACAGGATTCGGAACATATGCAGGATCAATCTGAATCACTGCATAGTTTCCTTTCTTCTTTGCCTTTAAGAGTTCAAGCGCCTCCGGCTCATATCCGGGTGCGATGATTCCGTCTGATACCTCACGCTTAATCAGCTTTGCCGTGTCGACATCACACACATCGGACAATGCGATAAAATCGCCGAAGGAGGACATTCTGTCCGCGCCTCTCGCTCTCGCATACGCGCTTGCAAGCGGTGACAGATCCCCCATATCATCCACCCAGTAAATCTTTCGCTCGACTTCGTTCAGCGCAAGCCCGACAGCCGCACCAGCCGGCGACACATGCTTAAACGATGCTGCAGCCGGAAGTCCTGTGGCTTTCTTTAACTCCCTGACAAGCTGCCAGCCGTTAAACGCATCGAGAAAATTGATATATCCCGGCTTACCGTTCAGCACTTCAATTGGAAGCTCGCCATCTTTCATATAGATCCTGGACGGTTTCTGGTTTGGGTTACAGCCGTATTTTAATTCTAATTCCTTCATATGTAATCCTCCATTCTTGAAAACGCATCAAACATTCTTGTTATAAATTTTTGACTCATATTTGCCTGTCTCAATGTCAATAAAACGGATAAAAAGCGACACCTTGTTGTCCGCATTCAGACTGTTCCATACCATGTCGCCAAACGCATCCATATCGTCCGGAATCTCCACAAGCTTCGGCTCGCCCTCAAAGCTCGGAAGCGGACTGCCGTCGCCCATATAGGTATGAATAAAGTGGCCCTCACCCGCCACAGGATTGTTGTAGGCAAAAGTATAGCGGTTGCAGGCGTCCGGATTTCCATTGTTGCTCTTTAAGATGGACATCGCATAGTTATAACTGCCGTTCTCAATGTGGAGAATCCCTGAAATCCTCGGTGTGTAATTGGGCGCGTCCGGCTCAAACTCTCTGGTTCTGAGCGCCTGCTCAAACGTCTGCTGCCTGTCCATCAGCTCATAGATCGTATCGGTCTGGTCGCCGTTTGTCACGATCGTCTTGTTGCCGAGCACACGAACCGGCGCATAGATAATGAGGCTGGGGTCACTCAGCTTCGAAGGGTCAAACGCCTGCGTGCGGATTCCCTCTCCATCCTCCACAAACACTCTGTTTCTGCTGTTCTCACTCCTGCCCATGATAAAGTACGCGATCGCAGCCTTTTTCCCGTCCTTCGTCTTACCGATGACAATTCCCCTGCCTGGGTAATCGTTTCCCTTGAGCTCCTGCTCCAATGATAGCATCTTCATCTTGAATCCTCCTATGTTTGTAATGTATGTGGCGCGCCGCCTCAGCGGCATCTTTCCTCTGCATGGGGCTGTGCGGTCAAGCAGGGGGTATGCCCTTTTCCACTGCCTGACCGCTGGGTGCCCGTATGCATAAAAAACCGTCTGGGCGCACGTCTTCCATGCTGCCCAGGCGGTCGGCTTATCTCTTAAATATCATACACTTCCTGTAGGTTATCCTACTTCGCATCAGATCATTTCACAGAATCCTTCGATGCAATTTCCGCCAGTCGTGTACCTAAGTTCATCATATATGATTGCGTAATATTTGGCAAGAAAAATTTTAAAAGCGGTTCAATTTTTTTATCTCCCGGTTAAAACAAGATGCCATGCCAATCGTAAATCCGCATATTCCGGTACATAAAAACATCACTGCCATACCACTTCCAGAACCATTCCCCACTACTTTTTCCAGCAAACCAGCCAGTCCGCTGCCGGAACCCATAAACGGCTCAAACACATAATCCGCCAGATAACCTCCGAGAATAATGCCGACAGGTATTGTGCCGTACTGAACCGCATTTCTCACCGCAAATACCCGCCCCTGCATCGCTGTCGGAATCTTTCTGTACAGGATCGCATTCTGATTCGCCATGACGAAAGGAATCGGCAGACTGGCGGCAACCGCAGCGATTGACCACCAGAAAACATTTTTCCCGAATGCCATTATCAGATCCCCAAAGAGAAACGACAGCGCAACCGAAACATAGATGGCCGTCGCCTTGTGGCTGCTTTCCTTCTTCACAGAGACAATGACACCGCCGACAATTCCGCCGATACCCATAAAAGCATTCACTGTGCCGAGCGTCATACTGCTGCCGGCGCTCCTGGCAAGAATCATCGGTGACAGGATATTTTCGTAGGTAAGCCTTGAAAAGAAGTTGATCAGCGCCATTGTCAGCATGATATAGAGAATCCCCCGTTCTTCCCGCAGGAATGCAAATCCCTGTGCGAATCCTGCAAACGGAGAGCTATGTTTCTTCTCCTCGATCTGCTCCGGTATGGAAATGTAAAACAGCAGCACACAAAATGCCAGCACAAAACTCGCCAGATCAATCAGCAGAATCAGCCAAAGCCCGCCCACTGCAAAGAAAAATGCAGCCAGCATTGGATTAAACACCGTAATCAGGTTATGTGAAAAGGAGTTCATTCCGCTGACATTTGATATTTTATCCTTCGGCACAAGCCTTCCCGTCGCCACTGCTGACGCCGGCTGTTGAAAAGCGTTCGTCGCCCCAACAATCACATTGACAACATAAATATGCCAGACTGCCAGCTGCCCCGTGAGCAAAAGCGCCAGAACAGACAGCGAACCGACAGCTGCGATACTGTCAGCCGCCAGCATGATCGTTTTTTCCGGTGCCGGTCTATAAAACCGCCGACAAACAGGCTCAGAAAAATGTATGGCACATAATTGCAAAAAGACATCAGCGAGACGGACATCGCCGACTGACTCTGCCCATACGCCCACAGAACCAGCGCAAAGCCTGTCATCGAACTCCCTAACCCGGACACACTCTGGCTCAGCCACAAAACGATATATTTCTTAAAATTTTTTTCCATTGAATTTTCTCCATTCTATTCTTCATTTTATTCTCTCCAGATTCCATTGCATCAGAATAAAAGTACAAAATCCAATGTCGGACGAATTATTTTACTACTATTTTTACCTCTGTACAAGCTTCGTCCTGTCATCAGACTTTGTACAGAGACTGCTGCTCAAATCGATTCTCATATGGCAAAGCAATGTTCTCACCTCCCATAACTGCCTGCGGCAGTCAATATTATTTATTATATCGCAAAAAATCGATGACTACAACGCATTTGCAAACAGTTTATTTCTGACAAATCATGGAGGATTTTTTCTTCAGATAAGGAAGCTCCCTGCGCAAGTCAGCCCTGATGCTCATGTGCCAGAAATATTCGCCCGCAAACAACAGTTTGTGCAGTGCGTCTTCCTGCAGCAGCGCCTGCACCAGTCTAGGAAAGGAATAAATCTTTTTGCTCGCTTTGATGTGCTCCAACTGTAGCTCATAGGGAGTCATCCGCTCCGGCCTGTGTACCGCATTCCCGTTGTATTTGCTCCAGTTTCTGTGGAGCAGCCGGTCCTTATGACTCTCATAGACAGGCGTGCCAGGCACAAAATACATACATTGAATCAATGCTCCCTTAATGTGATTCTCAATCACAAAATCAGCCAGCTTATCCCCCACGCCAACAGTGTGGTTATCCGCTCCCAGGATGAACAGGCCGCGGACACTCAGCCCATGCCTTTGAATGTTCCGTATGGATTCCACGATTTTTTCCCTGCTGCTCTTCTTGTGGTAAATCGCAAAGGACTCATCGTCAATAAACTCAATCCCCATCGCCAATTCCACAAAGCCCGCTTTTCTCAACAATACCAGCATTTCATCGTCCAGTCCCACTTCCCATCTCGCCTGCACCGTAAAATGATATTTGATTCCGCTGTCAATGATTTTCTGCAGCACCTCCATCGCCCACTTGCGGTCTGCAAAAAAGTTGTCATCCGTAATCCACAATGCCTTCAGCAGTCTATGGTGTCCTTTCTCCTGAAACGCGATTGTCCTGCGGATATCCTCCAGCACATTTTCCGGTGTCCTCGTCCTGGCGCGCCTCCCGTAATGGCGCACAAGGGCACAGTAATCACAGTTGTGCGGACATCCTCTGGACGCGTGAACCTGCCCCCAGAGCGTATTGTGTCCTGCCATCTTCTTGTAATTGTACACCAGATTCTTGTCTGGAATTGTCTCGAACTGCTCCGGCGGCTTCCGCTCCCCGGTATGTATCAGCCTGCCATCCTTTCGGTAAGCCACCCCCGGAAATGAAGGCGTTTCTTTCCTGCGTATGGCCTCCACCATCTCCAGTATGGACTCGTCTCCCTCCCCCAGAAGGACATAGTCACAGTATTTCACAGCTTCCTTGTAATTCATGGAAGCATGGAGACCGCCCATCACGACAACAGCCCTGCTCTTTTTCTTAAAATACCGCGCCAGCTGATACCCCCGCACCGCACTGAAGGTAAAGATACCAATAAAAATAATATCCGCATCCACAATGTCCTCCATCACCAGACGGGATATGGATTCGCTGTACATCAAAGTATCCGGCACTGCCTCCTTTACGATCGTCGCCAGCGTATTCAGCCCGACGGAAGGCGTTCTGATATATCTGTCATACACAAAATAATTCAAAGGCGTCGGCTTATACGGCCTGTTGCCCGGCTCGATAAAACGCACTTTCACTGTTTCCCTGACCTCCTTATACACAACAATGCGCTCACGCTATTCATCCCTAAAAGTTTCCGTTTGCCAAACCCTGGAAATCCCACAAGTCTATTGGTCAGTCAATCAATGGTGCAATTTCCGGCATGACCACATCCCTAAATTCATTGATCATCGATTTTCTGAATTTATACTTGGGTAAAGCGTCTAACGCTGCTTCCCTGTAAGCTGTATAGTCAGCACTATCCTTTAGTTTGTTCTCATTCGCAAACTCGCCATCCCTATAATTATATGCCTCATATTTGACATCGTCCGCATTGAGATACCACTTCTCGGCAAAGTCCTGTATTTCCTTATCTATCGCCGCATAGCGCATTTCGTTTATGGTCGCTGATATGTCCTGCCCGACATATTTTTCCCGATCTGCTTCGATCTCGTCAACAACCTGCGCTAAAAGCGCACTCAGTTTTGGATTATCACTCGCAAAATCGCCTATTATCTCTCGAAACATTCTTATCTCTGCCTCGAAAGCTGCCTCATCGTAGTCCTCCAAAGACTGGTCTAAGGACTCGACGAATCCCTGTAACAACTCTACAATGTATTCGAAATCAATGCGTAATCTGCTGTATGCCACAAGTTCATAGTCATCATGAACCGGCTCATCCGCAGGATCTGTGTCGTCTCCTGGCTTTTTTAATTCTTCCATGACATTTTTATACATTGCAGCAAAGTCCTCGTATTCTGACTCACTGAATCCCCACTCATCAAGCACACTGGCATTGTATATGGAAAATGACTTTAGGTGTGCAAAATCATGATCTAACGCCCGGAAAAGCTGTATATACGCTTTTTTCTGTTTGCGGGAGAGTCCTGCGATTTCCTCTGGTGTCCGCGCCAGATTCCGTATCGCCTTGAGCGAGATTGCAAACGATTCTTTCACGTCATCCCAATCCTCTGCAATCGGAACCCCATCGCCTCCACGGGAGTATAGCAGGAGGGCATCATTGATCGCCCTTTTGAACTTGTCATGTGCCTGGAATGTCACGATCTGCCCGTACTGTTTCCCATCATCAAACAACCTGTTCGTGCGTGAAAATGCCTGAATGATATTCTGCGGAGTCATTGGCTGTCTATCAATAAAAAGGGTTGAAAGGCAGGGCGCATCAAATCCTGTAAGAAGCCTGTCCACAACGATAACAAAATCAAGCTGCTGCCCCCTGTTAAGATATTTTTTATTCTTGCGCGCAAGACGGTCATTCAGGTTACTGTTATATGCATTGATTTCTTCTATGCCAAAATGAGTTCCAAACATCTGGTTATAATCGTCCAGTGATTTTTTCATCTTTTCCTGATTCACCTGGGAAGCCTCCTCATTCTCGGAAATGGAATAGGTTATGGCAAATTTCGGGAAATCAGGGAGCGCCCTGTGTATATCCTCGTTGATCTTTAACGCATCCTCACCGTTTACTATTTTTTTGAGAAGGTCATAGTATCTCTGTGCAATGGCGATGGATCTGACAGTCAGGAGTGCCTCATACGTCTTCCCGCGTCCATTCTGCATCCCGAACTTGGCATAGGATTGATTCAAAATAACATTCAGAACGCTGCGCATATGTGTCTCGGTATCATACAGGCGCTCCTCATCCTCCTGCGATATCCCTTTCGGTCCAAGATTCTCAACCATAAAACCGAGTACAGCCTCGTCATGAATCGCCTCTTTAATGGTGTAGCTGTGCAGAGGCTTGCCATTATTTCCATACAACTGATCGGTAGTTTGTGGCAGATCGCCCTTCTGCTCGTATTTATTTTCCTCAAAAATAGGTGTCCCAGTAAAACCATACCACAAGGAGTTCGAAAAGAAACGTTCCAAATCGCGTTTTGTCTGCGGAGTGACTGCTCTATGGCATTCATCTACCACAAATGCCAGTTTCAAGCCCTTTATTTTTTCGTATTGTCTGGTTCCCTCTTTTAACCGTTTACTGACCATGATCTGCATTTTCTGTCTTGTCGTAACGATCATCTGACGGCTGTCATCCATCAGCCGCCTGATCAGGGTATCAACATAATCCGTATCGTCCACATCAATCGTATCATTTTGCGCATAGGATTGAAAAGCCAGTTTTGTCTGTATATCCAGATCTTTTCGGTCAATCAGGAACACCGTCTTATCAATCGATGGAATATCCATGAGCAGATTGCGTGTTGCCTTGTATGATGTCATCGTCTTGCCTGAACCGGTGGTATGCCAGATAAAGCCTGATTTCCCTTTCTTGGAAGCCTCACGCATTGCTTCGATCGCATGAATCTGATAGGGGCGCAGAATAAGAAGCCTTTTCTTGTCGTTGTCTAACACGGTATATTTTGCCACGATCTCATGAGCCTCTGGAATTTTGAGTACAGCTTTAGCAAAATCAATGTAATCGCAAACAGGCTGATTATCTTTGTCAAGCCACCCGGATATGAATTTTCTGTTCAGCTCCGTGTCCCTTGCGGCGGCGAAATATTTCGTATCTACGGCATTACTCACCACAAACATCTGCACATTTGAAAAGATACCGTGAAATTTGCCCTCCGCAATATACTTCCTGATCTGTCGGAAACCGTCCATATAGGAATGGGCTTTATTTTTCAATTCTATATGGATGAGCGGTATACCATTAATGAGCAAAGAAACGTCAAACCGCCTGTCTCTGCTTCCTTCCTCTTCCTTAGAGTGAAATGACTGATATTGATTGATCACCTCGTATACGCTCGTTCCACCGGCAATATGCTCGTTATTCATAACGACAAGATGGAGCGTCTCATTGCCTCTCTGCACATGGACATACACCTTGCCATTTTCGCCAATCAGCCATTTACCAGCATCATAAAAGGAAGTATGGGACAAATCATTCTTAATCTTTGCAAATTCAGACTCGCTCAGTGGCGTATCCTTTAGTTTCGCCTTATTATTCTGTTCTAAAATATATTTGAAATTATCCCATAGCTGATCTTCCGTCTTGATATCCGGGCGGTATGTCC
>CAMWXA010000109.1 GCA_947178035.1 uncultured Lachnospiraceae bacterium
CACAAGCGGTGATATTGAGATTGATGCAATCTGCAAGGATGTCAAAAATATCACAGGGGCAGTTACGATCGCGACAAGCAGTGGAGATATTGATATCAGGCAGCTGACAGGGGAGATGGACATTGAGAGCACCAGCGGAGAGATCACAGTAAAACAGCTGACAGGCAAGACGAAGCTGAAAAGCAGCAGCGGCAATATTGAGTCGGAGACAATTGCGGGAGATACCCAGCTGCAGACAACCAGTGGCGATATCAGTGTAGGACGCATAGATGGAGTTGTCACTGCAGAATCGTCGAGTGGACGCATAGAGATTCATGAGGGAAATGGAGACAGAAAGGTCAAAACAACATCAGGTGAGATTCAGCTGGAGGAGATCGCCGGCGCGTGGGATATCCGGTCGTCCAGCGGTGAAATATGGCTCAGAGCGCAGGAGGGCAGCGGCAGCATCAGCACGACCAGCGGGGACATCGAGCTGGATCTGGAAAAGCTCACAGGGGATCTTAGGATTGACAGCAGCAGCGGAATAGTGAAGATCAAACTTTCGCAGGACAATGCATTTGACTTTAGCGCGGACACGAGCAGCGGAGATATTCAGACCTTTTTTGACAGGGACTTGAATTTTTCCAAGAAGGGAAACACTGCAAACGGTACTTATGGGGATAACCAGAATGGCAGACGCATTGAGGTCAGCACGACCAGCGGAGATGTGCGGGTGACTGATTGAAAAAGATCTGGAAAATAAAAAATCTTCTTTATACAGGGATAAATATGTGCTATAATCGATATCGTGGTTTATCACTTTCGTGGAATAAATTGTTATTTAGAAAGGACTAGGTATTGAGATGTACATAGCATGTTTGGATTTAGAAGGTGTATTGGTTCCCGAGATTTGGATAGCGTTTGCGGATGCAAGTGGAATTCCGGAGTTGAAAAGGACAACGCGCGACGAACCTGATTATAATAAATTGATGACATGGCGGCTTGGCATTTTGAGGGAGCATGGACTCGGCCTCAAGGAGATACAGGAGACAATCGCAAAGATTGATCCGATACCAGGTGCGAAGGAGTTTCTCGATGAGCTTCGCTCCATCACGCAGGTCATTATCATCAGTGACACCTTTTCCCAGTTTGCGACACCGCTGATGAGAAAGCTTGGCTGGCCGACGATTTTTTGCAATTCGCTCGAGGTGGTCGACAGCGGTGAGATTACTGGTTTTAAGATGCGCTGTGAGCAGTCAAAGCTCACGACCGTCAAGGCGCTGCAGTCGATTGGCTACGAGACGATCGCGAGCGGTGACAGCTACAATGATCTCGGCATGATCAAGGCGAGCAAGGCGGGCTTTTTGTTCAAGAGCACAGACAAGATCAAGGCAGACAACCCGGAGCTTGCGGCGTATGAGACCTATGACGAGCTGATGGATGCGATCAGGAAGGCGATGGTATAGAATTGCTAAAATGAGTTTTCCATTCGGGTTCATTCTGCGGAAATACGAGGCAGTGCAGTTTTAAATACAAGTGCACCCATGTTTTGAAACATGGATGCACTTATTTTATCGGTTTGTAAGATCCGTTTTGATCAATCCATTGGCAGTGAGCTCATACGTTTTGTCACAGACCTCAGCGATATATTTGCGGTCGTGAGACACACTGATGATGGCTCCCTGATATTCCGCGAGCATGCGCCGTATCACTGGATTGGACAGCGGCGAGAAATTGCGGCTTGGTTCGTCCAGCAGGAGTACATCACAGCCGGAAGTGTCGAGGTAGAGCAGCATAACCTTCGCCTTTTGCCCGCCAGAAAGTTCCCGCATCGGATGCATCATCTCGTCTGCTGTAAACTTCATGCTGCCGAGGTAAGTGCGCATCATGGAGACACTTTCTTTGCTGCCATCAGACAGAAATTCCACTGGTGTCTGTTCCAAATCCAAAAGCTCTTCATAGTTCTGCGGCATGTAGGCCGTTTTGATATCGGTTCGCCGCAACAGTTCCTCTGCCAGGATACGCATGAGCGTTGTCTTGCCACAGCCATTTTTCCCAGTGATGCAGATATGCTCCGGACCTTGTATAAAGAGGTGGATATCGCGTGAGAGAATCATGGATTCCTGCGCGTTTTCACCAGCGGGAACAGAAAGGGTATCAAGCGTGAAATCCAGCACCACTTTTCCGTTTGGAATCAATGTCTGGTTTCCAAATTTGGTAAACATCGCCTCTTCGTATTCTGGCATCTCTGTCATATTTTCAAATTCCTTCTCAAAGCGCGTTTCATAAGCCTTTACCCGGTGCATGGTCTTTTTCAAAAGTGCCCCGCCATGGGGATTCTGCCGACTGATGGCGTTTTGCTGGTGCTCTACTTTCTGCTGGATGCGGCGGAATTTTTCCATCTGTTTGTCGTAGGTCCGCCGCTCATTTCTGGCTTCCTGCTCCTGCTTTTCAAACTGCATACCTCTGTTGGCAATATAGCTCTGGTAGTCCGTATAGACCACAGTACAGCGCGGCGTGGTTTTGCGCCGAAGCTGCTCAATATGGATGATTCTGTTTGCAGTGCGCTCCAGGAGCGTTTCGTCGTGTGAGACATACAGCACTGGAATCTCACTGCACTGGATAAATCCTTCCAGCCATAGGAGCGTCTCAATGTCCAGATCATTGGATGGCTCGTCGAGAAGAAGCATGGTCGACTCTTCGATGAGCAGGCGAATGAGCTGGATTTTAATCTTCTCACCGCCGGAGAGCACCCCCAGGGGTTCTTCTGAGTACAGACGTTCCAATGGAAAACCGATTTTTGTACACAGCTGTGCAAGATCACGCGGACTTTTGTCATAAAAGTGTTCTGCCGCAGTGAGATATTCATAGATGGTGCTTTTGCGCTGGTCTTTTGGCAATTCCTGAGGGAGATAGCCAAACCGTTCTCCGGACTGCAGGATTTCCCCTTCATATTCTACATAATCCTCCGCCATGCCGGGGGCGTAAATTAGCTTTAACAAGGTGCTTTTTCCGTTGCCCTCCTCGCCAATCAAGGCGCACTTGTCGCCTGGATTGATGCTCAGGTTAAGATTTTCCAATAAAATGCGATAATCTTTTTTGTGACGTATTGTTAAATGTTTGATTTGTAACATAAGAATTCCCTCCGTTTCATTTTTGCGTGATTGTTTTCTGATTTCTGTGAAAACACGAGGGAGAATAGAATGTGTGTAACTGTTTTGTACAGACTTGCAAATGCCGCCGCTATGACGGACTTTCCGATCTATAAATCAATTCAAACAGATGCGGGAAGACGATGACAGCACACAGCAGATGATATCACATAGCTGTGGCATAACAAAACAAAATCACACAAAAATAAACATTGCATAACAATGCAGCTGCTCTGACCTAAAATCTCAGCTTGTGTTTTCTGCTTTGTTATTTCATCATCTTCCCACCGCCTTCCTGTGATATGTCATGGTTTTTGATTTGTGCCTGATATGATTGTAATGAATAAGTGCTGGATTGTCAAGTCTTTTATCATGACAGCTCCTAAGATTTGCACAGCAATGGTTAGCGTTCACGCATCCCTTAAAGCTGAGGGGGATATGAAAATCGTATTTGTTAAAATATAAACAAATTATTAAAAGAAGAAAAAACTGGAAAAAGTAGTTGACAATAGGGCGGCTTAGGTATATGCTGTAGCAAGTAAATACTTTGAGAGTCAAAATATTTGAGACTCAAAACAATTGAGAGTCAAATTAAATTAAAGTATTGAAGTTATTTTAGAGGAAAAAGAATCATTTTGTGAAAGGAAAGGATGGAAAGATTATGTTAGAAAGAGTGAAAGAAATCATCGAGGAGCAGTTAAACATTGAGGGTGTTGAGATTACGGAGGAGACACGTTTCAAGGAGGACCTGGACGCAGATTCCCTCGACTTGTTTGAGCTTGTCGATGCTTTCCAGGAAGAGTATGGCGTGGAGATTCCGCCCGAGGATTTGGAGCAGATTACAACAGTAGGCGCTATCATCAAGTATCTGCAGGACAAGGGCGTTGAGGATTAATTAAGACAGGAGCTTGTATGAAGACAAGAATTACAGAAATCTTAGGAATTGAGTATCCAATCATACAGGGCGGTATGGCATGGGTCGCTGAGCACAATCTGGCAGCGGCCGTGTCCGAAGCCGGCGGATTAGGCATCATTGGCGCAGGCGGCGCACCAGCGGAATTTGTCCGGGAGCAAATCCGGAAGGTAAAGGAAGCGACGGACAGGCCTTTTGGTGTCAATATCATGCTGATGAATCCCGAGGCAGACGCAATTGCGCAGGTGGTTGTCGACGAGGGAGTCCATGTTGTCACGACTGGCGCTGGAAATCCTTCTAAATATATGAAACTGTGGAAAGAGGCAGGTGTGAAGGTTATCCCTGTTGTGGCGAGCGTTGCGATGGCAAAACTGATGCAGCGCGGCGGAGCGGATGCAGTCGTCGCAGAGGGAATGGAGAGTGGCGGCCATATCGGATCGCTCACAACCATGGCTCTGGTACCCCAGGTGGCGGACGCGGTGGATATACCTGTGATTGCGGCAGGCGGTATCGCGGACGGAAGAGGATTTGCGGCAGCATTTATGCTCGGTGCAGAGGCTGTGCAGATCGGTACCCGCTTTGTGGCGGCCACAGAGTCCGTCGTACATGAAAATTACAAGGCAATGCTCATCAAGGCAAAGGATATCGACTCGACAGTCACAGGCATGACGACAGGCCATCCTGTCAGAAGCATTCGGAATAAAATGACAAAAGAGTACCTGAAGCTGGAAAAGGAAGGAGCGGACTTTATGGAGCTTGAGAAGCTCACACTCGGTTCCCTCAGGAAGGCTGTGACGGAGGGCGATGTGGTGAATGGTACGATTATGGCAGGACAGATTGCAGGACTGGTCAAGAAAGAACAGCCCTGTAAGGAAATCATCACAGAGATTATGGAACAGGGGACAGCGCTCCTAAACAAAACATTCTGATACGTTGGAATGGCAGAACAAAAATCACAGATACAGCAGACAGATTTTCCAGAACTGACTGCATGAGACGGCTTGGCAGCGCAGAGCTTCTAAGCTGCTGCTGGCGACAGCATGGAGGATTAGAGAATGAGCAAAATAGCATTTATTTTCCCAGGACAGGGGTCACAGTATGTGGGCATGGGAAAGGATTTTTATGATACATACGAGGAAGCAAGGGAAGTCTATCAGCTTGCCGGTAAAGTGTCAGGTCTTGATATGGAGAAGCTTTGCTTTGCAGAGAATGACAGGATTAACATTACAGAGTACACGCAGATTGCGATGCTTGCCACAGAGGTTGCAATTTTAAAAGTACTTGAATCAAAGGGTGTCAGGGCAGATATCACTGCTGGTTTAAGTCTCGGTGAGTACGGCGCGCTGGCGGCGGCAGATGTCATGGACTTAAAGGATTTGTTTCATCTTATCAGAAAGCGCGGAATCTTCATGCAGGAGGAATATCCGAAGGGCGGCGCGATGACAGCGGTGCTCGGACTTGACAGCAGTGAAATAGAAGAAGTCTGCCGCCAGACAGAAGGGATTGTGAGCATCGCAAATTACAACTGTCCTGGACAGACGGTCATTACAGGAGAGGAAACTGCAGTCACAGAAGCTGCCAAGGCACTTTCCGATGCGGGGGCAAAGCGCTGTGTGCAGTTAAAAGTCAGCGGACCATTTCACTCGCAGCTGTTGAAAGGAGCGGGGGAAAAGCTGGAAAAAGAGCTGGCTGGCATCGAGCTTAGAAATCCTTCTATTCCATACATCAGCAATGTGGATGCACTTGACGTGACGGAAGCTGCGGCGATAAAGACCCTTTTGAAAAATCAGGTCTCAAGCCCTGTATGCTGGCAGCAGACAATCGAGAAAATGATTGCATATGGTGTTGACACTTTCATAGAAATCGGACCAGGAAAGACGCTGAGCGGATTTGTGAAAAAGATTAACAGAGATGTAAAATGCATGAATATAGATAAATTGGCAGATTTGGAAAAAGTATTGGGGGAATTGGGATGTTAACGGGGAAAATTGCCCTTGTGACAGGTGCCGGCAGAGGCATTGGAAAAGAGATTGCGCTCACGCTGGCAAAGAACGGCGCGACGGTCATTGTAAATTATAATGGTTCTAAGGAGCGGGCAGAGGAGGTTGTCGCCGAGATCGAGCAGGGCGGCGGCAGTGCAGAGGCGATGCAGTGCAATGTGTCTGACTTTGCGTCGAGCGGGGAGTTTGTGAAGGAGGTACTTGCAAAGTATAAGAGGGTGGACATTCTCGTAAACAATGCTGGTGTTACCAGGGATAATCTGATTATGCGAATGTCGGAGGAAGATTATGATGCAGTGCTTGACACGAACTTGAAAGGTGCTTTCAACATGATTCGGCATCTCTCACGCAGCTTTATTAAGCAAAGAGGCGGAAAAATCATTAACATTTCCTCTGTGAGTGGCGTTCTGGGCAATGCAGGACAGGCAAATTATTCGGCGTCGAAGGCGGGATTGATCGGGCTTACGAAGAGCGTGGCGAGGGAATTTGCGAGCCGCGGCGTCAACGTCAATGCAGTTGCGCCAGGCTTTATCGACACCGACATGACCAAAAGCATGACAGAAGATGCGAAAAAAATGCTGAATAGCATGATTCCGATGGGAAAGATGGGGAGCACGAAAAACATTGCAGACCTCGTTTTGTTTTTGGCAGGTGAACACGCAGACTATATCACCGGGCAGGTCATCTGTGTGGATGGCGGTATGTGCATTTAGAAAGGGTAATGGAAATGAAGAGAAGAGTAGTAGTAACAGGAATGGGTGCAATAACTCCGATTGGCAATGATGTTGCATCTTTCTGGAATAGTATAAAAGAGGGAAAGATTGGTTTTGGACCGATTACCTATTTCGACACAACAGAGTATAAATGCAGGCTGGCAGCAGAGGTCAAGGACTTTAATGCTGCTGATTTTATGGACAAAAAAGCGGCGCGCAGAATGGAACCCTTCTGTCAGTTTGCGGTTGCGGCCGCAAAGGAGGCAATCGAAGACTCTGGTCTTGATATGGACAGGGAAGATCCTTACAGGGCTGGATGCGCAGTTGGCAGCGGCATCGGAAGCCTGCAGGCGATGGAGAGAGAACACACAAAACTGGAGGAGAAGGGGCCTTCCAGAGTGGCACCGCTCTTGGTTCCGCTGATGATATCCAATATGGCAGCGGGAAATGTGAGTATCGCGTACAACCTCAAAGGCAAGAGCATCAATGTGGTGACAGCATGTGCTACCGGCACCAATTCTATTGGTGAGGCGTTTCGAACGATTCAGTATGGCGATGCAGATATCATGGTGGCCGGAGGAACAGAGAGCTCAATAACGCCCATTGGCATAGCAGGCTTTTCTTCCCTAACGGCACTGTCGACCTGCGAGGACCCAACGCGCTGTTCCATTCCGTTTGACAAGGATAGAAGTGGATTCGTCATGGGAGAGGGCGCCGGAATTGTCGTACTTGAGGAGCTTGAACACGCCAGGGCGCGCGGCGCTAAGATTTATGCGGAAGTAGTGGGATATGGCTGCTCGTCAGATGCATATCATATTACTTCGCCGATGGAGGATGGTGCGGGCGCAGCGACAGCCATGCTCAATGCCGTGAAGGATGCGGGTGTTTCGCCGGAGGACATTACTTATATTAATGCGCATGGGACAGCGACACACCACAATGATCTTTTTGAGACAAGAGCGATCAAGAGCGCATTTGGAGAACACGCCAGGAATATCAAAATCAATTCAACCAAGTCCATGGTAGGGCATCTCTTGGGCGCAGCGGGGGCAGTGGAGTTTGTTGCCTGCGTGAAGGAGCTCCAGGAGGGATATATCCATCGGACGGTCGGCCTCGTAGAGAGCGATGAGGAGATGGATTTGAATTACTGCAAGGAGAGCAGCAGTGAAGCGTTTGAGTATGCACTGAGCAACTCGCTTGGTTTTGGCGGACACAATGCAAGCATATTAGTCAAAAAATATGCAGAGTGAAAATAGAGGGAAAAAATCTGATTCGTAGTTAGAGCAGAGAGTTTATTATATATAGAAGGAAAAGGTGACATAGATGTCAGTTTATACAGCAAAAGAAATTATGGAGATCATTCCGCACAGGCATCCATTTATGCTGATTGACACGATTGAGGAGATTGAGGAGGGTGTCAGGGCGCTCGGGAAAAAGTGTGTGAGTTTTAATGAGCCGTATTTTGCCGGACATTTTCCGGGCAATCCTGTCATGCCGGGGGTATTGATCGTGGAGGCGCTGGCGCAGGTCGGTGCGGTCGCACTGCTCGGTCTTCCAGAGTGGAAGGGCAGGACCGCATATTTTGCAGGAATTAATAAGGCGCGGTTCAAGCAGAAAGTAGTGCCAGGTGATGTGCTGATGCTCGAGACAAAGATTATCAAGGTAAAAGGCCCGATCGGTGTCGGTGAAGCTGTCGCGACAGTCGATGGGAAGACGGTTTGCAAGGCGGAATTAATGTTCGCGATTGGTGCATAGAAGGGCAGCGTTCTTCGCTGATTGGTTTCGCTGACATTTCGATTTACAGGCTGTCGGCGGCAAGGAGGTTGGATGATGGAAAAGTCACTACAGATCAAGACTGGAAGAAGATTTCCGATGAATTTGTACAACAAGCTGGAAGAAAAACTGAAAAATAAATCAGAGAATACGCAGGAGAACATTGAAGAAACAAAGGCGGAGGACACCGGCATGATCAAGTGCCCCAAATGTGGCAAAATGGTGGAGCGGGCACGTGTTGTAAAGAAAAAGTATGTGTGCTATGAGTGTGGAGGCTATTTTCGGGTAAAGACAAACAATCGTATTCGTATGGTCGCTGACGCGAAGAGCTTTGAGCCGTGGTTTGAGGATATGGAGGTAAGTAATCCGCTTGACTATGAGGGATATGAGGATAAGCTTGCAGCGGCGAGGGAGAAGACCGGACTACAGGAAGCAGTGACTGTTGGGCGCTGCAAAGTGTATGGTGACGACATTGTCCTCGGAGTGTGCGACTCCCGCTTCATGATGGCAAGTATGGGGCATGTAGTGGGTGAGAGAATTACAAAAGCGATTGAGCGTGCCACAGAATTAAGACTTCCGGTATTTTTGTTTTGCTGCTCTGGCGGAGCGAGAATGCAGGAGGGAATCGTGTCCCTGATGCAGATGGCAAAGACCTCGGCGGCAATAAAAAAACACGGCGATGCAGGACTGCTGTACTGTACGGTTCTCACAGACCCTACGACGGGCGGCGTGACAGCAAGCTTTGCGATGCTCGGCGATGTGATTATGGCAGAGCCGGGAGCGCTGATTGGTTTTGCGGGACCCAGGGTGATCAAGCAGACCATCGGCCAGGAGCTTCCTGAGGGCTTTCAGACATCGGAATTTCTGGTGGAGCACGGTTTTGTGGACGGGATCGTACTGCGGGAGAACCTGAAAAAGACAATTCATTTTCTGATCAAGTCTCATCAGGGCACAGGCAAGACATATGCGGATTTTTACCCGAATACAGATTTTCATTTTGAGCTCAGCGAGGAATTGAAGGAGCAAACATGGAAGTCAAAACCGCGCAGTGCATGGGAGAAAGTCAAGGCAGTGCGCCAGGTGGAGCGGCCTTCAGCGCTGGATTATATGGAACATATATTTGATATTTTTGTCGAAGCACATGGAGACAGAGGCTTTGCCGATGACAAGGCGTTGATAGGAGGTATCGCATTTCTGGAAGGGCAGCCAGTCACAGTGGTGGCTGATATTAAGGGGAAGGATTTCAAGGAATGCCAGGAGAGAAACTTTGGGATGCCGTTACCGGAAGGCTACCGGAAGGCATTGCGTCTGATGAAGCAGGCAGAGAAATTTAACCGTCCAATTATTAGTTTTGTCAATACATCTGGCGCATTCTGCGGTCTTGAGGCGGAGGAACGCGGACAGGGAGAGGCGATTGCGCGAAATCTGCTCGAAATGTCTGGACTGAAAGTGCCTGTACTCTGTATTCTCATCGGAGAGGGCGGAAGCGGCGGCGCTTTGGCGACAGCAGTCGGAAACGAAGTCTGGATGATGGAGAATGCGACCTATTCGATTCTCTCACCGGAAGGCTTTGCGTCTATTTTGTGGAAGGATTCCAACAGGGCGCAGGAGGCAAGCGAGATTATGAATATCACGGCGCAGGATTTAAAGAGACTTGGGGTGATAGAGCGCATCATTCCAGAGTTTGGCGGTGCTGACAAGAAGACGACAGCAGCGATTGCCGGATATATGAAAGAGTATATCAAGGAGTTTCTGGAGAAGTATACTGGCAAATCCGGGGAAGAGATTGCACGTGAGCGCTATGACCGTTTTCGAAATATTTAGTGTTCGAAAAGGAATGGGAGACAGTAAGGGGATAGGAATGATGAAGGAATTAAAAATAGGGAATCTCTGCGCGCGCATACCAGTGATACAAGGAGGAATGGGCGTCGGTGTGAGTCTGTCAGGTCTGGCAGGGGCAGTCGCTGCGGCTGGCGGAGTAGGAGTGATATCTACTGCCCAGATTGGCTATCGCGATCCAGACTTTGAGCGGCATCCAATTGAGTGTAACCTGAGAGCAGTCGGTGCAGAAATTAAGCGGGCTCGGGAGAAGGCAAAGGGCGGTGTCATCGGTGTCAATATTATGGTGGCGACGAGAAAGTATGAGGAATATGTAAAGGCGGCGGTGGCAGCTGGCGTTGATCTGATCATATCCGGTGCAGGTCTCCCGATGACTCTGCCTGAAATAGCAGGAAAAGTAAAACTGGCGCCTATTGTTTCGAGCAGGAAAGCATTGCATGTCATAACAAAGCACTGGAAAAAGAAGTATGACAGAAAGCCTGATCTGATCGTAGTCGAGGGACCTCTCGCGGGGGGACATCTGGGATTTTCACGGGAAGATATTGATGCGTACACCGTGTCGAACGAGAAAAATTATGACGATGAAGTCAGCGGTATTATAGAGCTTGCGGACGCGCTTGAGATTCCGGTTGTGGTAGGCGGCGGTGTCTATGAGAGAAAGGATATGGAACACTATCTTGCAATGGGGGCAAAGGGGGTACAGATCGCCACGCGCTTTGTGACAACGAAGGAGTGTGACGCTTCTGAAGCCTACAAACAGGCATATATCGATGCCAGGAAGGAGGACATTGTCATTGTCAATAGTCCAGTGGGAATGCCGGGACGAGCAATACACAATGCCTTTCTGGACAAGGTGAGGGCTGGTGAGCGGTTTATGAGAGGCTGCAGACAGTGTATTGCCACCTGCCGGCCGGACACGGCGCCGTACTGCATTACAGAGGCGCTGATCAATGCGGTGAAAGGGAATCTTGACGAGGGGCTTATTTTCTGTGGGAGCAATGCCTATAGGTCAGATAAAATTGAGAGCGTAGCCGATATAATGGAGGAATTTTCAGAATGACGATAAGAATAACTGGCACAGGGAGTGCGCTGCCGGAAAGAATAGTGACGAATTTTGAACTGCAGGAGCTTGTGGAAACCTCCGACGAATGGATTCAAAAGCGTACAGGAATCGCAGAGCGCAGGATTTCGACAGGCGAGACGGTGTCTGCACTGGCAGCAAAGGCATGTGAAAAGGCCTTGGAAATGGCAGAAAAGTCTGCCAGTGAGGTAGACTTGATCCTGGTTGCGACCTGTTCTCCAGAGCAGCTTTTGCCGTGCTGTGCGTGTCAGGTGCAGGATCTGATTGGGGCTTCCCGCGCGGTGGCATTTGATCTGAATGCCGCGTGCTCAGGATTCCTGTTTGCGCTGAATACTGCATACGCGTATCTGCAGAGTGGAATCTACAAAAACGCACTGATTGTAGGAAGCGAGGTGCTGTCAAAGCTTGTGGACTGGAG
>CAMWXA010000110.1 GCA_947178035.1 uncultured Lachnospiraceae bacterium
TTTCTGTTCTATTCTTAAAGATAGGCAATATTCTTTTCCAAGTATATCATACACAAAATGCAAAGTCAATAATAAAACAAATGATAATTTCTCACGAATTATACTTCGGTTACTGTTCACTCCGCCGGATTCACATGCACCATAATATGTTTCACCTTAGCAAACTTCCCCTCAATCGAGTCATGCACGCGTTCGGCGATGCTATGGGCTTCCCGGAGTGTCTCATCCCCATCGGCGCGGATCTCGATATCCACATAGATCTTATTGCCAAACACTCTTGTGCGGAGCAAGTCGACTCCGAGCACGCCCTCCTGCGCTAATGCGCAGTCTTTCAATTCGTTTTCTATCTCCTCATCACACGCCTTGTCAACCATCTTATCGACAGCATCTTTGAAGATTTCATATGCCGCCTTTGCGATAAAGAAGCAAATACACAGGCTCGCGGCGGCATCACAGATAGGGAATCCGAGTCTTGCGCCTGCGATGCCGGCCAAGGCCCCCACTGACGAGAGCGCATCTGAGCGGTGGTGCCAGGCATCTGCCATCAGTGCACCAGAATCGATTCTCTTTGCATTGGCTCTCGTATACCAGTACATGCCCTCCTTTACTGCAATTGAGATGATCGCTGCCGTCAGTGCCAAAAATCCGGGTACCGCGAGATTTTCATACTCTCCTGACAGGATTTTGCCTGCTGCGCTGTAGCCGATCCCCAATCCTGTCACTGCCAAAATCGTTGCAAGCACGATCGCTGCCACACACTCCATGCGCTCATGCCCATATGGATGTTCCTTGTCAGATTTTTTGCTGGATATCCTGATGCCGACAATGACCACAATGGTACTAAAGACATCGGAGGCCGAGTGAACTGCATCGCTGATCATCGCCCCTGAATGGGAAAGGATTCCAGCCAGAAGTTTAAATATTGACAAGGCAACGTTTGCTGCAATACTCACAAAAGAAACTTTCATCGCTATTTTCTCAAAATCATTTTTCATAAATTATCCCGCCTTTCCAAAGAATCAGTCTCAGAAATTATTTCATTTCCTTAAACTGACCTCTCTATGGCATCTGCAGTTAGGATATACTGATACTTATCATATTATCATGATTGTGGGATCTTTTGAGATAACATAAGAAAAGAAAAACACCCACGTATCAGTATTAGCAACTACTGTCCCGCGGATGTGATTAGGATGTGTTCAGAAATAATAAGTGCAGTTTGCACAGTATATTTATGAACAGTTCCTTATCCACTGTCGCATATGCGACCCGGCTCCAAGGGTATCTCACCCCGGCCTGCTCAGTTTGTACTGTAAATTGTATGCAGTGCAAAGAGTTTAAGATTTGGGTTACATTTTCTATAACTATATCACATATTTTTAACCATTTCAAGCGATTCGGTGACTACTCTTAGTTAGAGGCTATAAACAAGTTACAATTCACACCTACGCCTGTTTTTATCGGTTTATAAGTTATTGAGATATGAATTATAACAGATTATGCACACAAATTGATAAAGGGAAAAAACTGATGCTTTTGTCAATTTGGCGCATGATTCGAGCACAATTTTGTTAATGAAAAGCATAAACAGCAACAGTATATGCGCCAAATTGATTAAAGAAAATAGCGAAAGCCTCCATCAATTTGGCGCATGATTCCCTCTGCTTATGCGGATGTGTGAACAGCAGCGGGGATTCCGCCGCCACGCCTGCGATTGTCTTCTTTGCAGACGGACTTTTATGCGGCATCCTCGTCACGAGTTATCTCTGAACTGTTCTTTACTTCTTTTTCTGTATTATATCATGGTCCTCCAACAGCTTCTCGATCACGGTTCCTTTAATTGCCTTTAACAAAGGCAGCTTCAGGGCATTGAGCGGACCTGGCAGCTCGATGTCAAGCGGTGATTTGCCATCCATCAGTTTGACGGTGCTGTCGAGAAGCTCACGGATATCGTATACGCTGCCCCATACTTCCGGCACGCCGCGGTCTACTTTCAAAAGGCCGTATACCGCCTCCATCGCTGTTCTCACAGAGTATTCTGTCGTGAAAATGGTGTCTCTCGGCGTCTCTGCAAACTGTCCAAGGAATGCAAAATTGATACAGCCATCTGGAATAACATCCGGTCTGTCACCCTTTCTTCTGGGCATAAAGAACGCCGTGATGTAGGGCATCATGGTCGGCACTGTCACAACCTCATCCTTAGCAAGCGCCGGAATATCCTCTACCGGAATTCCCAGATGATACAGCCACTCCTGTGTAATCTCCTCGCCGGTACACTCCTTCATCGGCTTCTTTACATAATCGCCTTCCACGTCGGTGAAGAGGCTGTATACCCAAATGCAGACTTCATCCTTTTTCTGTTCTTTGAACTGTCCCTGTCTGTTGATTGTCCAGCTCAAAAGCCACTTGGAATCCATACAGCTCACGATACCGCCGGTGACAACATTTCCGGTGCGCGGATCGCGCTTGCAAATCTTCTGAATCTGGTCGATAATCTGCTGGTTGGATGTTGTGACTGTGGCAGATTCCCAATTTGTCTTCCCGATATCAGAACAGAACTTCTCCGGATGTCCAAACGATTCATCCTGCGCTGCAATATTTTTCCAAAGGCTCCAGCATCCGCTTGTTCTCACCTCTGCGTCGCCTACGGGTGCGTGTGTGTGGTCACCGTAGATGGTTCCTTCTGTACAGCTTCCGTTTGTGACAAATACCAGATCATTCTCTGTGAGTGATATCGTCGTCTCCTCGCCGTCCACCCTGCACGCGATCGTCTTTGCAATCTTTTGGCCATCATCTGTCTTTTCAAAAATTATATTTGTGACTTCCGTCTTGTACTGGAAGGTTACACCTGCTGCCTCGAGATACTTGATCATTGGCAGTATCAAGGACTCATACTGATTGTATTTCGTGAACTTCAATGCACTAAAATCAGGAAGTCCTCCTATATGGTGGATAAATCTCTGGAAGTAGAGCTTCATCTCAAGTGCGCTGTGCCAGTTTTCAAATGCAAACATCGTCCGCCAATATAACCAGAAGTTTGAGTTGAATACTTCATCATCAAACACATCCTCGATGGTCTTGTCATACAAATCCTCATCCTTTGTCATAAAGAGCTTCATAATTTCCATACAGCCTTTTTGGCTTAGGTTGAACTTGCCGTCTGTATGCGCATCCTCTCCCTGCTTCACTGTCGCACGGCAGAGAGAATAGTTTGGATCCTTCTTGTTCAGCCAGTAGTACTCATCCAGAACCGATACCCCTGGCGTTTCTATGGAAGGAATGCTCCGGAACAGATCCCACAGGCACTCGAAGTGGTTCTCCATCTCGCGTCCGCCGCGCATCACATATCCTCTGGAAGGATCAAAGATTCCATCGCAGGCACCGCCGGGCAAATCCATTGCCTCCAGCACATGAATGTGTTCCCCCTTCATCTGTCCGTCTCTTACCAGGAAACATGCCGCTGCAAGGGCGCCCAATCCGCTGCCCACAATATATGCCGATTTGTCGTCGACACCTTCTGGTTTCAGAGGGCGGGCAAAGGCTTCATAGTTCCCATTGCTGTAATAGATTCCCTTGCTGTTTCTCTCGAATCGTCCACGCTCTGTATTGCGGAAATTGTTTACTTTCTCGGCAACCTTCTTCCTGTTTGCGTCCTTCTTGTTCTTTGATGCAATTACTGTCGCTCCTGCCGCGACCGCTGCCGCAGCAGCAACTCCGATTTTTACATGATTTTTATTAGCCATTTGTTCTCCTTTCCTGATGAACCCCATCTGTTTCATCTCCCGGTTTTGTTTGATAAGGCTAGTATATCACAAAATGACTAATGGTCAATTATTTTGGTGGTTAATTAATTCTTTTTTCAGAAAAGTAAGATTTTGGTAAGAATTACAAGGTACTTGTATTCTGCATATACACGATATCCTGTATGATTTCTAAGCTGTCTGTTTCGAGCAGTTCTGTTTGTTCCCCACCTGCACACTCCAGGAGAACAATGCTCTCTTTGGCCCCATGTCCAATTGGGGCTGTGTCCTCACTGCTGCTCAGCGGAAATGTTTTTTCGACGCCGGCAGACACTTCTGATCTGCTGATTTTTTCAGTCAGCGCATGTCCCAGATGTTTTGTCCCTGACTGATTTGCAGCGACTGTTTTTTGCCGCTTCTTTTGGCTCTCAAAACGTCTCCCCGACACCATCTGCCAGCATTTTGCGATATCCAGCACAAAAAACATTGCCGCAGCCAGCACCGCAAGTGCGCCGGATACTGCAAACAGCAGATATGACACTGTTGTCATCCCTTCAATACTCATGCCAACCACATTCACGCTCATTCTGACCTCCATACATCTAATATCACCGGTTTTCCCCTTCCCTGCAGGTTGACCGCACCATCTTATATGCCCCATCGATAATCCAGCGGATTGTCTCGATTTCCTGCTGTGTAGCGCTCGTCGCCCCCTGCTCCATCTGCTGCATCGATTTCTCGAGCGCATCCAGCATAACAATCATCTCATCGCCTGTCACGCCGTCCTCCTGAAAATACTTCACATACTCGACAACACGCGTCGCAATCTCCCGATAGATGCGCAAGGTAATGCGTTCCCGGTCAGGCGCGGCGTCATTCAGTGCTTTCAGCTCTGCCAGGCTTCGCCAGTAAGCTCCATACATTCCAGCATCTGTACCGTCAATCTGGGATGCAATTACATTTTTATAAAAAGTTCCAATCTCCACATACAGTTTACACCGCCTGTACTCTGTTTCCCGGGAAGCATCCTGCTCATAGTACTCCAGCGCTTCCCGGAACCAGCTGACCGCCCTCGACTGACGATTTTCCTCATGCGCATAGTAATACCAGTACGCATTGCCCATCTCATAGCAGAAGTCCGCATATGCGGCCGCATTCTTTTTGTGAAAATTCTGCAGATACTTGTGTGTGCTGATATTCAGCCTCAGGAAAAGCTCCTCCTCCGCATCACTGAACGCACCATCCTCAACCACCTTCACATAGAATCCATGATACGCTTCCTGTCTGCTCTCATCGATGGCCACTGCGTCCAGATACAGCGCACATGCCTCCACGGAATCTGCCGCAGTCTCCGCCAGGCGCATAAGATCCTGATATTCACTGCCCTGTTTTCTGCCTGCTGCCACAGAAAATCCCGTCCCGCTGACCATGCAGATGGCGGACAGCCCTATTACAGCCCCGAACAGCCGCAGTCTGCTGCGATATCTGCGCTGTGCCTGTATTTCCAGATCTTTATAGTGTTCGAGGTCATACCGGAGCTCTCTGACCGTCTGATATCGATCCTCTGGATTTTTCTGGGTGCACTTTTGTATGATGCGTTCCAGACCGGTGGACAGTCTCGGATTCCACTTTGTAATTGGATAAATCTCGTAAGGGGGCTCTGACGGATTATGTCCTGTGACCAGATGATACAGCGTTGCCCCAAGGCAATAGATATCCGTGCGGGCATCTGTCTGCCCCATGCCGCCAAACTGCTCTGGGGCGGCATATCCGTTGGTTCCCAGGCAGACTGTGTCTGCCACATTCTTTTCCTTAAACTCCCGCGCCGTGCCAAAATCAATCAGGACAACACTCCCTTCAGACTTGAGCATGATATTGGAAGGCTTCATGTCGCGGTAGATAATTGGCATTGGCCTTGTGTGCAGATAATCCAGCACATCGCACAGCTGTAGAGCCCACGCGGCCACTTTTTCCTGCGGCTGTGCGCCCTTTTCTGCCAGAAGTCTCTCCAGCGTGTTTCCTTCTATATAATCCATAACAATTAGGAAATTTTCATCAGAATCGATGACATCGATGATACTTGGAAGATTTGGATGTTTCAATTTCTTTAGCAGGTCTGTCTCTATGATGAGACTTTGCCGCAGCAGGCTGAAATCCCTGTGCAGGGATTTCCGTACCTCCTTGACCGCCCATGGCTTGTTCGCCTTCTCGTTGATGGCAAGGTACACATTGCTCATACCGCCATGGCCGATTTCGTTCAATATCTTATATTTTCCGTCAATGACGGATCCTATTTTTAGCATACTTCTTATCTTATCCTATTCTATTGCATTTGTCGCTTTGACCAAAATGGCCGATATGTTGTCACGCTCACCGCGCGCCTTGATATTTTCCATCAGATACCGGAGTCTTCCGTTCATAAAATGGGAATTGTTCAGCCTGTTTTCCACATACCACTCCATTCCGTCAAAGGCTGTATGGCAGTAGTCATAGAGCTCAGCCTCGGTCAGCTTATGCCGGAATCCGTCAGAGCACACCAAAAACGTGTCATCGTCATAAAAATCGCCCATCAGGAAATCGGGTTTCACGCTGTTCACCGTGCCAATACACTGAAGCAAAACATTCCTGCGCGCGTCTGTCTGCGCCTGTTCCGGCGTCATGTGTCCAAGCGCCACTTCCCGCGCCACATAGGTCTGGTCAGAAGTCAGCTGTTCCATGCCATTTCCCATCACATAAACGCGGCAGTCACCCACATGGGAAATATAGTAGCGCCCCTCCAGCAGAAGCATTGCCGTAAGTGTTGTTCCCATCGCAGCCTGCTGCTCTTTGCTGTAATCTATAATTTTGGCATTACAGTCGTTCGCAAGCTGATACCAGACCTGCTCTAATGCCTCCTCAGAAAATCCCTTTGCCAGAAAGCGCGGCAGTTCTTTCAAAAACCACTGCTCATACGCACGCGCCACAGCAGTACTTGCCACTTCGCCCTGCTCTAAGCCTCCCATACCATCACACATCACCGCAAAGGCAGCCTCGCCACAGATTGTGTTTGCAACCTTCACTGTCAGACTATCCTGATTGACCTCTTTTGTTGTCCCCACATCTGTGTGTGCTGCCACTGTATAATGCCATCTCATATGTTCCGCTCCTACTTCAACCTAAATTCAAATACTTCATTCGCAAGCTGCATCAGACAGCCATGCTCAAGCTTCCTGTATTCATCGGCAGCAAGTTTTTTCCCGTTTACAAAAGTATGATTTAACGAACCCTTATCAACCAGATAATAACCATCTGGCTTTCTCACGATATCCGCATGATTTCTGCTCACAGCAGGATTGTCCTTCATGCAGTAATCCACGCAGGAAGCATCCTTGCCAAGTTTAAAGGGACTGCGGTCAATGACAATTTTTTCCCTAGTGCGCTTTCTCACGATATATGGCAGTACCTCTTTTTCAGAAGTCTCTGCACTGTCCTTAGGCTTTGCCTGCTCCTTTGCACTTTCCTGCTGACTGTCCGGTTCCTCTGCGCTGTCATATGACTCCTGCGGTTCCTGACAAATATCCGCAACGGTCAAAATGTGCAGCGCTTCTTCAGATATCCCGTCAATCAACACACTGCACAGCCCTCTGATCTCCTCAAGACACCGCCTGCTGTCCTTAGGCGCAACGTCTTTTAGCGGAATATATGGAATGAGCACTTTATTCTCTGCCTCATTTACATAGATTTCCCTCGGATTTAACATTAACTTATCTGCAGAGAGCATATACTCCTCAAGGCTGAGCGCAGTTGTGAGCATGTCCGCAAAATATTTGAGCAGCTGCTCTTTGTCCTTCGAAGTATTGTTGTCCTGCACGTATTCATACAGACTTTTCATTCCTGTAATGCGCAGCTTCAACTTATTGTCGCGATACTCTGTCTGAAATATTCCTTTGATATGATTTCCGGTCAGCATACGAACCGCAAGTCTGTCGACCTGCTCTTCTTCAATATGATAGATCCTGTAAGTCTCACCCTCCGCTGTCACCGTTTCCGCCTTCAGATCATAGTGCTCTGCCGGCACCTGCTTTGCTGGCTTTTCCTGCCGCTCCACTGGTTCACAAGCTTTCGTGCCCGAAACCCTTCTCTCTCCGCACAGCTTCAGCATTCGTCTGTAGATCTTCTCCATACTCTGGTACTTATTGATATACTGCTCGC
Source organism: uncultured Lachnospiraceae bacterium (assembly GCA_947178035.1). GTDB lineage: Bacteria > Bacillota > Clostridia > Lachnospirales > Lachnospiraceae > COE1. The sequence goes on from CAMWXA010000110.1 coordinate 7,932, forward strand.
TGGTTTCCTCTTTTTCCGTGAGGTACCCGATTGCGATGTCTTCCGGGAAGAGCGCTTCATCCACCGCCACATCATCACCGAAGAACAGCGCATTGCACTGCATGTCCTTCGTACCAAAGTCATCCAAACCGTTCATTGCATTGATTTCAAAGCTTTCGCTATGGTGTTCTTCCAAGAAAAGGATCAGCCGTTCCAGATAGGCCTTATCCTTGTCCAGTATTGCTATTTTGTACATACTACCAACACCTTTCTCCTGTCGTATTAATAAAAGATATGACCACCGATCCGAATCCCTTCAAGTCCCGGTATCGGTGTCCTGAAATATACACACTGTCCTACGTTTGTCACACCGCTCATCGCCTCATCTGCCGCCTTATAGCAGCTCGCTGTCGCAGAGTCGTTTGCCAGAGCAAGTGCCAGTCTGCCACTTGCAACTGGTGAAAATTGTTTGTTTTGATAGACTACCCCCACAACTGTGTTCGGGTACACAGAGCTGAGTACCCTGTTGATCACAACAGCGCCAACAGCGACCTGCCCCTCATAGGGTTCTCCCCCCGCCTCACAGTATATGATATTCGCCATCAGCTTGCGGTCCCCTTCCTCGAAAGTGACCTCTGATATATCCCGCCATTTTGACTGTGCAGCCAGACGCGATTTTGCAAGTTCCTCCTCATACTGTTTCTGAAGCGCAGCAATATCCTGCTCCTGCTCACTAATCATGGATTCCAGTGCGTCGATAGTAGCCTTTGCATCCGCGATCTGATTGGTATAGCTGGTCACATTTGCAGAGGTCCGATTGACAAGCTCAGCGACTCTGCTCTTTTCTGCCTCGGCTTCCTCCTTCAGATCATTCAACGCCACAAGCTCCTCACTGAGCCGCGCCTGGGTTTCTTCCACATACTTGCGCGTATCCTGAAACTGCTGCAGCATCTTGCGGTCGTACGCATGAACGCGGTCAATATAGTCGCTTTTATTCAGAAAATCAGAAAAGCTGGTCGAGGAAAACAAAATTTCCAGATAGCCTTCTGTTCCGCCGCCCTCATACATCGACTTGATACGAAGCTTCATATTTTCATACTGCTCATCCTGCATACGGATTGCTTCCTCGAGTGCAGCCTCTGTCTGCTCAATCTCCGACTCTTTCGCTGTGATATCATCCTCAATCCCCGCCAGATTCAGGCTAACCTGTTCCAGTTCGTCGTTGAGTGTGCTTAACTGCCCTAAGAGCGAGTTTTTCGTGATTTCTAATGACTGCTTTTTATCCTCTGTATCCTCCTTGGCATCCTCTGTCTTTTCCTTCTCAGCCTTTGCCCTTTGCAGTCTTTCCAGTGTCGTCTCAGCATATACAGGTCTTGTCACACTCCCGGCAGACACTACAGTCATCACTGCTGCAAGCAGCACTGCCGCCGACCGTTTATATGGCACTTTCATGAATTCCTCTTTCCCTTCACACTACTTTGTTCCAAATATTCGATCCCCAGCGTCGCCCAGACCTGGAACAATATATCCATGCGCATTCAATCCCTCATCGATAGCGCCGATGTAGATGTCCACATCCGGGTGATCTTTTTTCATGCGTTCCACGCCCTCCGGCGCAGCAATGATACACATGAAATGAATATTCCTGCATCCCCTGTCCTTGAGCATCTGAATCGCCACTGTGGAAGAACCACCTGTGGCAAGCATCGGATCCACAACAAATACTTCCCTCTGGCTGCAGTCGTCTGGAAGCTTACAGTAATACTCTACTGGCTCTAATGTCTCCGGGTCGCGGTACAATCCAATATGCCCCACCTTCGCAGCCGGAATAAGCTGCAGCATGCCGTCCACCATGCCAAGACCCGCGCGGAGGATCGGCACGACTGCAAGTTTTTTGCCTGCAAGCTCTTTTACTGTTGTCTTGCAGACCGGTGTCTCAATCTCCACATCCGCAAGCTTCAAATCTCTCGTAGCCTCGTAACATATCAGATTTGCAATCTCGCTGATTGCCTGTCTAAAATCCTTTGTTCCTGTCTCTTTCCGCCTGATCACGCCAATCTTGTGCTGAATCAGCGGATGGTCCATCACTACAACTTTTGCCATGATGCTTATCCTCCTGGTTTATTATTTCTAAAATATCCTGCAGTTTTCTACAGCATCTGCATTTATCTCATCGTCTCCGCTTCCAATGCCTGAATCGCTGCCACACGTCTGCAATGCTTTTCTTCCCCGGGAAAATCTGTATTCAGAAACGTTTCCACAATGCTGAGCGCAAGATTGGAACCAACAATGCCGGCTCCAAGTGCAAGCACATTGGCATTGTTGTGTTCTCTTGTCAGCTTCGCAGACACTGTGTCCGCGCACAGCGCACACCGGATGCCTCTCACCTTATTTGCAGTGATTGAGATGCCGATTCCTGTCGTGCAGACCACAATCCCTTTCTCGAATTCCCCTGATGCCACCGCCTTCGCGACAGCCTGTCCAAACGCCGGGTAATCACAGGACTCTTTTCCGTAACAGCCAAAATCTTTGTATTCTATATGGTTTTCCGCAAAATATTTTAAAATTTCCTGCTTCAATTCATAACCGCCATGATCACATCCGATTGCTATCATGCTCCTACATCCTCCTCTAAACAATTCAAATTTACTTGTCTCAACGCATTTCCACACCTTGATACACAGCCTTGGTACTCCATGCCTGCATTTTACACACGGATCACTTTATGCCCCGCTGCCTTTAACAGCCGGTTCATGACGGCCTGTCCAAATCCCTCATCTGCAAAGGTCTCTGAAAACGACTCCGCATAAATGTAGGCAGCATCCTCATCGTCAAACTCGCGCAAAAATGTGTAGAGCTGTCTTGCGATTGTCGCGCAGTCGCTCTTACTTCCCGCATTTTTGACACTGGCAGCATGGTACTGTGGCAGCATCTCTTCCGTACCTATGATTCCAGTGCGCTTTCCGTCCGCCTCATGCAGCGCCGCCTGTTGATTAATGTAGCGAACGACTTTCTGAGGCTCCCCTTCGACAATCACAAGCTCGCCTTTTGGCGCGTAATGACGATACTTCATACCCGGTGCCTTCGGCGCCTTCGTGGAACTGCTGTCATAGACCGCCACATCCATGTCTACTGCGCCGACCACGTCAGACAACATCTTCTGCGTGATATACCCCGGCCGCAATATCATGGGAATATCGCCCGTCACATCTACAATCGTGGATTCAAGTCCGATTTCGACACCCTCCGCATCGATAATCATATCGATTCTGCCGTTCATATCCTGCACCACATATTTTGCAAGTGTGGGACTTGGCTTCCCGGAAAGATTCGCGCTAGGCGCCGCCACATAACCGCCTGCATTCCTTATAAAAAGCTGTGCGAGCGGATGATTTGGCATGCGCACTGCCACTGTGTCAAGTCCCCCTGTTGTCTGATATGGCACAATCGCCGCTCTCCTGAATACCATCGTAAGCGGTCCCGGCCAAAACGCATCTGCAAGCTTTTTTGCCGTTTGGGGTATCCCGCAGACAATTGGTTCCAAAGCCGCAATATCCGCAATGTGTATAATCAATGGATTGTCACTTGGCCTGCCCTTTGCCGTATATATTTTTCTGGAAGACTCTGGATTGAGGGCATCCCCTCCAAGGCCATACACAGTTTCCGTAGGAAATGCAACCAATCCGCCGCGTCGGATGACACTGCCTGCAACTGCGAGCTTCTCCGCGACATCCTCACT
>CAMWXA010000111.1 GCA_947178035.1 uncultured Lachnospiraceae bacterium
TTGCACACAAATTGATAAAGGGCATCAATTTGGCGCATGATTCCCACTACTTTGGCGTGGGCGCGAAAAGTAACAACACCTGGAGCATTTTTTCAAACACGTTCCATGAGAAATTTTGATGGTAACGGTGGCATCATCTAGAAATTTCAGAATTTTCTTGATTTGTCCATACAATTTGGTTAAGATATAAGTATTGGCAGCTGAATAACTGCATATTAATTTATGAAAGGTTTGGTATACTAAACAATGACAGACAAAAACACAAATGGTTATGATGACGAGGAAATGACAGTCGAGCTCGAACTGGATGATGGGCAGGTCGTAAACTGCGCAATCATCACAATTCTGACTGTTGATCAGAGAGACTACATTGCCCTGCTCCCGCTTGATGAGAACGGAAACAACGACGATGGCGAAGTATGGTTTTATCAATATGAGGAAGACGAACACAATCCTGACGCAGAACCAAAACTAACTTATATTGACAATGACGAGGAGTACGAAAATGTCGCGGATGCTTTTGATGAGTATCTTGACAATGTTGAATTCGATGAAATTGTCGATGCGGAAAATGAGTAATAAGTCTGGAGGGATACAACGATATGGAAACAAACGAAAAAACACTTCTTATTGACAAAAAATATACCTGTCCGATCTGCGAGAAGCAGATACACGCCAAAACTGTAAAATCCAACGCGGCAAGATTTGTCGACACAATGGCAGATTTAAGACCAATCCACAGCAATATTGTCGTCACAAAATACGACGCTGTGTGCTGTCCCCACTGCGGTTATGCCGCTCTTGCCAAAAACTTCAACAGCCCGACAACTACCCAGCGCAAACTCATCCGCGAGAAAATACAGACAAATTACAAATCCCACGAGGAAACAGAATGTGATTTTTATTCGACAGAAACGGCAATCAGCCGCATGAAAATGGCATTGTTGTGTACGATTACAAAAGAGGGTAAGGACAGTGAGATCGGAAATATATGTCTCAAGATCAGTTGGCTGTATCAGGATCTTGCAGACGAAATCTCTGAAGATGATCCCAATGCTGAATCCAAGAAGGAGCACTATCTCAAAGAAGCTGAAAACGCTGCTATGAATACTTATGAGCGTCTCACCAATGCCCGCATGCACGAAAGCTTTCCGATTGCCGGCATGAATGAGACGACTCTCGACTATCTTCTGGCCTATTTCGCATACAAGAAAGGCGAACACCAGACTGCCTTGCAGCTCTTGTCTGGCGTCGTCACCAGCCGAAGCGTCAGTCCTCGTCTAAAGGACAAAGCTTTAGAGCTCAAGGACTTGATTAGTCAGTCGAAATCGGCGTCGTAATCTCATCAAGAAAGCGTGAAGGCAGGAGGTTTCCTGCCTCCTTTTCTTGTATGTAGAAAATAAACAGATATTCCTTTGCACGCGTCATCGCCACATAGAACATTCGGCGCTCCTCCTCCAGCTCATTGTCTGTAACTGCCTTTTTGTGTGGAATGACACCCTCGTTTACATCAGGAAGCACCACGACTTTCCATTCCAATCCCTTTGAAGCGTGCATTGTCACCATGCTCACAGCATCCATATCAGACTGCTTCTGTCTGCTCTCCTGCTGTGCAATCTCCTGCAGCAGTACATCGTAATTCTGTATCTGCTCCAGCCACTCTGGAATTGTCTCAAAGCCCTTTGCCAGCTGCATCAGTTCATCCAGCTCTTCAAAATCCATTGCCGCATCACGGCGCTGTTCCAATGCCTGTTTTTTCAGATAAGACTCATATCCCACGCCTTTCCGAATAAAGTTAACTGCCGAAAAAGGATTCAGATTTTTGATAAAGTGAAGATTGTCATAAAAATCGTGAATATTCTGTATGACATAACCGGTAGAACGATTGTTAGCGATTAATTCCTGCATTGCAAAAGACTTTCGCGGCACTGTACATCTCTTGATATACCGCACTGGCTTGTTCATAATGCGCAGAAAATCTTCAAGGCTGTCCTCATACAAGGCATACCGCAGATAGGCAATAATATCCTTTGCCACAGCACTGTTATAGATATTCTTCGGTTTCTCCTTCATGGTAAAAGGAATGCCCTCCTTCATCAATCTGTCTGCGGTATATACTGTGTGGTTATTCGTGCGGTACAGAATCGCGATATCGCTGTAGCGCGCATTCGGCTGATTCATATACTGTTTAATTAACAATGCAATATTCTCTGCCTGCTTCCGTTTGGAATGAAAAGAAAAAATCTTCACACCGCCAAGCTGTTCATTCTGTGTCCTGACTTTCTTGTCATACCGTGCCTTATTATGGGCGATCAGCTTCCCGGCCACATCGACAATATCGCGCCTGCTTCTATAATTCACATCCAAAAGCACCTGCTTGGCCTTGGGATAATCCTTGGGAAAATTCAACATAATCTCCGGCCTAGAGCCGCGAAAACCATAAATCGACTGGTCATCATCGCCTACGATAAACAGATTGTCCTGCGGTTTTGCAAGCAGCCTTACAACCTCATACTGCAAAGGGCAGATATCCTGAAATTCATCGACAAGAATATATTGAAAACGCTCCTGCCATATTTTTAGGGTATCTGGTCTGGAAACAAGAAGATCACGGCACAAAAGCACCATATCATCGAAGTCGATCAGCTTGCTGCGGTTCATTTCCTGTTTGTAAGTCTGGAAAATATACTCAAATTCTGACTGCGATACGGTAGTACTTTTAACCTCCTGTGGCGTGATTCCATTGTTTTTCACCGTACTGATCTCCGACAAAATTCTCTGCAGTGTATCTGTGCTGTCATCGACCTGTGACTGTGTTCGAATTTCCTCCGGCATTTCGCTGATTATCTGTGACAAAAGCCTGTATTTGTCTCCCTCGCGTATAATATTGTGCGCGGTAAAACGATAAGTATATCTCAAAATCTGGAAAAAAACGGAATGAAGGGTGCCAAACTGAACCGGATAGTTTCTTCCTTCATTGAGCTTCACAAATCGCTCCTGCATCTCTGCTGCAGCCGCTTTCGTAAAGGTAATGACAAGAATGCTCTCCGGTTTGACATGATGATGCTCAATCAGATATTTGATTCTCCGTGTGACGACAAACGTCTTTCCAGAGCCGGGTCCTGCTAATACAAGCATCTCTCCGGCTCCGTGCGTAATTGCCCTGTACTGGGCTTCATTTACATTTTGTTCAAGCATTTTCCAATAATTCAATACCTTTTCTGATTCTCTCAAGGGTTTCCTCTTTGCCAAGGATTTCCATAATCTCTGTAGCGCCAGCAGGTGTCATCTGCAGTCCAGACACTGCTGTCCTTATTGGCCACATAACATAGCCGTTCTTCACTTCCTTCTCTGCCACGTAAGACAGAAGAAGCTGGTAAAGCGCATCGTTTGAATAATCCTCCTGCGTTTCAAGCAGCGGCAGCACATCCCTTAATACCACAAGTGAACTTTCCCTTGTCGTCTTCATCTTCTTGTGTGCGTACATTGCAGTGTCATACTCCGGCAATGTCTCAAAAAATCCAATCAAATTGTTAATGTCAGGAAATACCTCGATTCTGGTCTTTACCATGGCCGCGATTTTCTTCAGATCGAGATCCTTGCTGATCACTTCCCTCATATAAGGAAGTGCCATATCATAAAAACGGTCAAAGTCCATCGCTTTGATATATTCACCGTTCATCCATTTGAGCTTGTTCATGTCAAATACAGATGGCGACTTGTTGATTCTGGTATAGTCAAAGTCGCGAATCAGTTCTGCAAGCGTGAAGATTTCTCTGTTATCCTCCGGACTCCATCCCAGAAGTGCGATAAAATTGACAATCGCCTCTGGTAAAATACCCTGCTCCACAATATCCTCAAAGGAGGAATGTCCGCTTCTCTTGCTGAGCTTCTTGTGCTCCTCATCCGTGATGAGAGGAAGATGCACATAAGTTGGTATCTCCCAGCCAAACGCCTCATACAGACGATTATATTTCGGCGTGGAGGAAAGATACTCGTTTCCGCGCACAACATGGGTAATCTCCATCAGATGGTCGTCCACCACATTTGCAAAATTGTAAGTGGGATAACCATCAGACTTAATCAGGATCATATCGTCAAGCTCTGTGTTGTCAATTGTGATATCACCATAGAGCTCATCATGGAAGCTTGTTGTCCCCTCCGTTGGATTGTTCTGTCTGATTACATAGGGAATTCCACTTGCAAGTTTTCCTTCCACTTCCTCTTTCGAGAGGCCGAGGCAGTGTTTGTCGTACACAGTGATTTCTTTGCCTTCCACAACCTCTGATTTCAGTGTGGCCAGTCTCTCCTTGTCACAGAAACAATAATAGGCTTCCCCCCTGTCAATCAGCTCCTTTGCATACTTCATGTAAATACCTGCCTGCACGCGCTCACTCTGCACATAAGGTCCAAATCCCTTGTCCTTATCTGGACCTTCATCGTATGTCAGACCTGTCTTTTCCAGTGTATTGTATATGATATCTACGGCACCTTCCACATAGCGCTCGCGATCGGTATCCTCCAGACGGAATATAAAATCTCCTCCTGCATGTTTTGCAATCAAAAATTCATACAATGCTGAACGCAGATTTCCCACATGCATCCGTCCTGTCGGGCTTGGCGCAAATCTGCATCTTACTTTCTTTGCCATCTTCTCATACCTCCTCTTAATTGTCGTCTATTTCATACTTTTCCCATTATAATGCGGAACAGATTAAAATGTAAACTGTTTTCTCTTTGCACTGCGCCGCAAAGTCTGTGAGAAAGTATAGTAGTTGAAATGCATCAAGCCAACCGCGAAGCGGTTTTTGCATGGCTTGATGCTTGTGTTACTGCTCTTACTCAGGCTGACGGACATCGTGTTCCGGCAGCTTCTTTTCAGAAGAATTTTTGAAGTTCAGTAAGTCCTTGGCCGCTGTAGGAATTGCAATATTCGTGCCTGCGCCGGCAACGCATCCACCCGGGCACGCCATGCCTTCAATCAGACATCCATTTTTTTTGCCAGCTTTTGCGAGCATCAGAATCTTCTTGCACTCAGCAAGGCTCTCTGCATGCTCAATATGAATCTCCGTGTCGGGATAATACTCTTTGATACAATTCTCAATAGCGCTTGCCACACCGCCTGCTACACCATAACCGCGCCCGGCAGCAGTCGCGTCGTTCATGGAGTCCATCGCCTCAATCTCCTCCAAGAGGATTCCTTTTGCCTCAAACATGCCGGTGAGTTCCTCGAAAGTTATGACAAAATCCACATCAGAGCGAATCGTCCGGCGGCTTGCCTCAAGCTTTTTGCTTGCACATGGTCCGATAAATACAACACTCGCATCCGGGTGTTCCTCCTTAATGACCCGGGCTGTTGCTACCATCGGCGTCAGCGCATTGCTGATCTTATCAATTATTTCCGGGAAAAATTTCTTGGCAAGCATTGACCATGATGGACAACACGATGTAAGAAGGAATGGAACCTCCCCTGTCGCGACTTCTTTCACATAATGCTCCGCCTCGGTCATAGCACCCATATCTGCGCCGATTGCCGTCTCATATACATCAAAAAATCCTAATTCCTTGAGTGCAGTCTTTAACATATCCGGCGTCACCTTTGGTCCAAATTGTCCGACAAACGCAGGCGCTACCTGTGCGATAATCTTTCTGCCTGACTGCATCGCGCGAATCAGCTGGAAAATCTGGGATTTATCTGCGATTGCCCCAAATGGACAGCTCACCATACACTGTCCGCAGGAGACACATTTATCATTGTCGATCACTGCCCTGCCGTGGCTGTCCGAATGAATCGCATTCACGCCACAGTGAGCGAGACATGGACGCTGCTGATGAGATATCGCATCATAGGGGCACACGGTCTTGCACTTACCACACCTGATACATTTCTCCTGATCAATGACAGAATGCCCGTTCTTCATGGTAATTGCCCCTCTTGGACAGACTTCATTACACGGGTGCGCAAGACAGCCCATACATTTATCAGTCACTTCATATCTGTTTTCTGGACATGCATTACATGCAGACGCAATTACCTGCATCAGAGGGGGCTCATAATATTTCTCATCAATATTGCTCTCCTCCACACCCTGGCTGACCTGCACCGGCTCATCCTCCGGACGCAGCGACATCCCCATCGCAAGCCTTGTGCGCTCGCGTATAATCTCGCGTTCCCGGTAAATATTATCCCAGTAGGGTGAATTTTCTGCATCTGCAAGTTTATAGGGAAGTGCCTCCATATCATCCACCAGATTCGTGGAATGATATGCCATGTTTGCCACTTCCCTGAAAATCGCACGCCGCGTCTTGCGAACCTGTGTATCTATCCCTCTCATACTATATGCCTCCTGCGTATCAATCTGTTTCAAACAACATAATACTGTCCAAGTGCACCATCAAAAAACTGACAATATTCAGAGACAACTTGCAAAGCAGATCACGAATCGTTGTCTTTGGTGACTGTGAACAGTATTATTTTGACATATTTTTAACAATATTTCAATATAGATACGCAATTTTTTCAGATTATTCTGCAAAATGGCCATGCGCAATCATATAAATCGCCTGACCACTAAAGTTTGATGGGATATCCTTCCGCAATTTCTCACCACAACGGAAGCTCTATAACACCTGTAAACACATAATAAATATGTACAATCCCATAAATAATCAATATAAGACCACTTGTGCCAAAGATGACACCAAATCCATTTCTGCCCTGTGCATTCTTTGCTTTGGACAAAAGCAAAATGCCGCATACAATGATTGCTAAAAGTAACAAAACAAACATTTATGTTATCCTCTGTCTACACTCCATTCCGTTCTATGCATCCTGATAAATCTTTGTAATACAATTTAGCGCCGCCACCGCATTGTCTGGCTTTGTATCCTCGAGTGTGGCATGCATATACGGCTTTTCCTTCTTCATATAGGGAATGATTCTGTCCCAATGACACTGTCCCTGTCCTACGGGAACTGATACCAGCCTGCCATCTTTGATGACGAAATCTTTCACATGCAGCACTGCGATGTCTCTGCCGAGTAGTTCAATAGCCTCGTCGATGATCTCATCCTGCTTCTCATAATTATAGCTTTCCAGAAGATTGACTGGATCCAGAATAATTCTGAGATTCGGAGAATCAATCTCATCGAGCACGCGTCTTGCACGCACAGGATTGCATACGATATGCCGCACCACCGGCTCAATCGCCATAAGTACTCCCATCTGCTCTGCATACTTCACAACTGGTCTGAGATTATTGATAAAAATTTGTAAGGACTCCTCGTTCCAGCAGGCTTCCTCAAATTTGTACTCCACATTGGGTGCTCCTGTCTCTGTGCCAACCACACCTGCACCCAGATGCGCTGCAAAGCGGATATTGGCCTTATATTTCTCCTGAATTGCTTTTAGCTGTGCGGCATCTGGATTTGCGAGATTCAGATAGCATCCAAGGACAGCACAGTCAATCTCATTCTTGTCAAACAGCCTTCTTAAGTACATGGCATATCCGGGCGTAAGCGCTTCCGGTGCTACAGAGTTTTCGCTGATCACCTTTGACAGCGCCACATGCGCGCAGGTAAATCCCTGTTCCTTTACAATCTTTAACCGCTCTTCAATCGGTGCTTTGACAGCATCGTGTAATCTGATTCCAAATTGCATTTTATCATCCTCCTAACGATTCTTAAAACCCAATCACATTCTCTCTGGTATATTCCGCGGCTTCCTCTTTGGTGAGCATTTTCACAAACGGCGCGCGCTCTTTTGCGGCGCCCGCTCCATAATTGCCATACTCCGCAAAAAACATAGTGTCCCACGCTTCCTTATTATCCCAGTCATGCCAGCCTTCTTTGCGGATATGAGCCCCGATTTCAGAATTGATGATCACACATTTCGCATGCTTTCTCCACGGTCTGCCAAGGTAAGCGCTTTCAGGCGGACAGTCACTTGTAAAGCGGCAGTTCTGAAATACATAGCCGTATTTCTGCTCCTCGTAAGTTGAGGGCGCTGTCACATAACCGTTTATGTCGCCTTTTCTCTGTTTCATAAACAGCTCACAATTCTCAAACCAGGCCGTGGCGCTGCCAAAGATAAAATCAACATTTCCTGCAATGTAACAGTCTTTATACAAATGCCGCCCCATGCGCCGCGGTGCAGACTCTTTGGGACCCTTAAATCCTCCTGCCTGCTTTTCCTTTTTCGGAAGCGGTGCCGTAAAAAGTGTGTCCTGATGCCCATCAAAACGGCAATTCTCAAAAATCAGATGGTCTCCATCCGCATACACCGCGAGCGCCTGACCGACCTTGTTTCCCTGTCCGGCCTCATTGCAGAAAGAGATATTGTGGGCATAAAAATAGTCCGCATCAATAAACACACTCGGCGTTCGGAATGTTCCGCGCTTATCGCCCTCCGGCATGAGATCCAACGCAGCGTCTGAATATGTTATCTTCGTCTGCTCTGCATCTGTGCCGAGAAATGATATGTGATTCTGCTTTATCTCGAGACGCTCTTTGTAAATGCCTGGCGCAATATGTATGACAACCTCCATATCTGCATATTGCTTTGCAGCCTCTAGTGCCTCCCCTATTTTCTCAAACTCCTGCCCGCCATCTGCATTCACATACAGTTCTTTTTTCTCCATAATTAAATGCCTTTCTCAAAAATTTACTCCCATTTCAATGTCACTCAGGATCTATCATATGAAAGATACGTTTCAGTCCATTCTCCAGATACAAAAATCTCAGCTGAAGACGCAGATAGACCAGTTCTCCGCCAGAGGTCAAATCATACTCTGCATCAAAGCCGTCAGGGCGCTCGTAAAACTCCACTTCATGATGGTACTCATAGCTGGGGTGAAAATTGCAAGGAACGCCATACTCATCGAAAGTGTCAAAACCATTCATATCCAGTGTACCCTGAATGTATTCCCGAATCTCCTCAGTATCGTCCCACTCCATTTCATCTACACAGTCTGGCAGATTTTCATACCGTTTTTCGTGGAGGACATGAAGAATGTCTTTTATCGTTTGAATGGCTGTTATTTTGTGCTGCTCTGTCAACAAATTACCTCCTTGTAGAAAGTTTGTTATTGTTTCAATAGATACTTCCTTTTAAGTGATCATCTCCGACATTCGCTAACCTATGCGGAGCCTACTATTCCGCTTCCTCCAGTCTTAATATCTCCGCATACGCAAGCCTATGCGGAATCTATGCTTTCTCTTCCTCCAGTCTTAGCATCTCGGCGCAGGCAAGCCTATGCGGAGCCTACTATTCCGCTTCCTCCAGTCTTAGCATTTCCGCATACGCAAGCCTATGCGGAATCTATGCTTTCTCTTCCTCCAGTCTTAATATCTCCGCATAGGCTAGCAGAAATGGTGCGGTTCCCTTCGCGTCATCTTTTACGATCGGCTCTGACATATAGTACTCATAGGTTCCATCACGCCTTGGATTGTTATCAGGGCCAAGGCCTGCCACAAGACAGATACCGCCGAGACTCATCTCCCCCTCCACAGTAGAGAGATATGTATCGCAGATTCCTTTGAACGCCTTTACACCATACGCACTGTACTCTTTTGGAAGATATCCCAGCCTTGCCCCTTTCATCAGGCAATAGGCCATAATCGAACTTCCGCTTGTCTCAAGGTAGTTTTTCTCTCTGCCTGGGAAGTTCGGCACCTGATACCACATGCCTTCCGGCGACTGGAATTTCAGCATGGAATCAATCAAATCCTGATACATTTTCAGCAGATGATTGTAATCGGGATATTTCGTGTCAGCCAGCGCCAGCGTATCAAGCAGCGCCATAGAAAACCAGCCGAGTGCCCGCAGCCAGAAATTCTGTGAGAGTCCTGTTTCTTTGTCTGCCCAGAACATAAGCCTCTCAGAGTCATATGCATGGTAGTACAACCCTGTCTCAGAATCTCTCTGATTCTTCTCCACATTAAAAAACTGCGAGAAAATATCCTTATAATTTTTCTTATCATTAAACCGGTTTTCATACTCCATGTAATAAGGCTGTGCCATATACAGGCCGTCCAGCCATACCTGATAAGGATAAATCTTTTTATGCCAGAAATTGCCCTCCTTCGTGCGGGGCATCTCAAGAATCTGCTGATAAATCTTCTCTGTCGCTTTGGCATACTTTTCCTTTCCAGTCAGATCATAGAGCGTGAACAGATTCTTGCCCTCATTGATGTTGTCAAGGTTTAAATCATCCTTCTTGTAGCCAGTGATTGTGCCGTCCTCCTCAATGCGGTGGTCAATATACTTTTCGGCAAATTCAAAATATTTCTGATTGTCTGTAACCTTATACAATTCCAACAGGGACATAATCATGCAGCCGTCAATATAATCCCATGAAGACTTTTTGCCAGCCCGTATCTTCTCAATATTCCACACTGGTTCATCCAATGTACTGCGGTCAATTAGTTCATTTACATATTTTTCTACGATTGCAATCGCCATTATATCATAACTCCTATTCTTTCAAATCTGTAACGGTTCCATATCTTCAATATCGCATGCAGCGGTTTCAATCCATGCAGACACTGCCTGCAGATGTTCCCACCATGTATGTCAACATCATTGAATAAACTGGTCAATCCCGTCACAAATCACAGCATCCCCGTTCTGCCCTGACACAGTAACATTCCTCAGTTCCAGCGTCTCAATATTCTTTGCAAAAATACCAGTATTGGTCTGCTTGTCGGCTCCGTCCATCATCGCCGGAACGCCAGCTGTCGGATTTTCTGCAAAGGAGAACGAAGCATTCTCAAATACAACATGGTGAATCTTCTGCTCAGGAAGCCCATACAGGTAAGAAGCCGCAGCGTGACAGTTTGTCGCTTTCAGGTTCTTGAACAGAAAATCGCCAAGGTATGGCGTCCTCTCGTCCACCGGATGATACTCCTTGGACTGCACATAGTCGGAGTGTCCGTCCGCATCACAAAAATAGAAAGAATTCATTACCACTGGCGTCATGACGTGATCCATGATAATGTTTTCAAATTTAATGCCTGTCACGATGGCGTCCTTACCGCGCCCGCGTCTGGTCTTGATGCGAAGTCCTCTGTCTGTGTGCAGGAAAAGGCAATTCTCGACATTAAGATTCTTCACACCGCCCGCCATCTCACTTCCGATCGTAATTGAGCCATGTCCATCACGCATACAGCACTGTCTGATCGTGAGATTCTCAGATGGCGTTTTGTACTTTGAACCCATGTAAATCTTGCCGGATTTAATCGCGATACAGTCGTCTCCGACAGAGAAATAAACACCTATGATATCCACATTTTTGCAGGATTCCGGGTCTAATCCGTCTGTATTCGGTGAATCCTTTGGCCCGAGGACAGAGATGCCGATAAACTTCAAATCTTCTGAAAAATAAGGATGAATATTCCATGAAGGACTGTTTTTAACCGTGATACCATGAAGAACCACATTTTTACATTTATTCAGGAAAATCATTCTCGGACGCCATGCGATGCGTTTTACCTTGGGATTATCCCACCAGTTTTCCCGGCTCGCACAGCCGTCAATGGTTCCCTGCCCTGTAATCACGACATTCCTCTTATACCAATATGACCCTCCCGCCGAATACCCTTGTTTAGAAAACGTTGTG
>CAMWXA010000112.1 GCA_947178035.1 uncultured Lachnospiraceae bacterium
CAGTTTCCATATTCATTCTTTGGTCTTCTAGCCATATCACGCATTTCCTTTCTCAATAATTATGCCTTTTATGGATATAATGTTAACATAGAAAAATGCGTTAATCAATAATAATTGATGCATTAATGGAAACATGGGGAATAATCTTCTCCAGGCAGATCTTCTCTGTTAAATTGCCCTTCACTCAATATTTTGAGGGCTTCATTTGCAAGACGTCCAGGAGCTGAAATATTGTCTGCCGTTGAATGACTATAGTTTTTATCCGATTCTGGCTGCTGAATATTCTTATCTGCACTCGCTTTTATCTGATCAGATACCATCTTTTGTATATCAACGCTATCTCTTTTATAATATTCACTTATATTCGATGTATTGTTTATTTTTTTGGTCAGCCGTAAGTATTTAGCCGAAACAAGATAAGTGTCCGTACTCTTAGCATCTTCACTATTTAAATGATCTGCTATACTTTTCCTGTATATCCTTTCCGATTCAAGTTCTTTTCTTAAAACATCATTCTCAGGAACACTATCTAAACTTCTCATTTTATCATTGATATCCCTGACACGGCGCAGCTCGGCCATAGCCTTAAATTCTGTTTCTGATATACCAAGTGAATAAAATTCCCCGCCGTGTTTGTAATTGTCTGGATTCGTGTATTTATCCAATACTGGTTCTATTTTTTTATCACCTGCATAAATAAATATACGGTCGTGGTCAATCAGGTCAGTCAAAGCCATCCTGTCAGTCGGACTAAGCTCACCCAGTTCCCGTATTTTTACAGGATTCATATTCTTGTTTTTATAATTATATACCATCACAGGCTCTCCTGTTGCGACTGCCTTATCAAACTCATGATTATAATGTTCATAATGAAGCGCTTGGGATGCGAGGTATGCATTGATTCTTTTGTCTAAAATAGTTTCTTCCTTTCCTGTAGAAACTTCTACAGAAATTCCGAGCTGATCCATGGCAGCATTGGTCATATCCTGACCATGCTCCATGGCATGAACCTTATAATACGAATAATGATATGCATCTCTGGCAGTATCAGGATCAAACCCATGTTTTTCAATATACTCTTTTCTGTGCTTATTATCCATCGAACGAAATTTATTTAATTCTTCTTTCAGCAGCTGCATATTCTGTCTTTCAAAATGATAAATTAAATCACGGTCACAATGCATACTCATATAAGCATCATCAGTTAAACGATCAAGAACCCCGCCTTCAACTGACATATTTATTTTGCCGCCGTCGATCAGGTCAACCAGCGCTTCCATTTCGATCTTATTCATATCTGTGACATTTTTGATATTTAATTCCCTTCCGTTTGTATCCGTAAATTTAATATCAGCATTATTTTCATCTGACAGAAAACTTTGATATGTTTCGATATGATTATTTTTTGCCTTCAGATACTTATCAAGTGTTATATACTCTTTTGATGGCCTTTCGTTTGCAAGTTCATCAGTGATATGTCTGGAAATAGGCTTTTTGCTTGAATTTAACAGCTCCTGAAACTCTTTATGGTAAAAATTTGTTTCATCATTCTTAATATTTCGCAGCGCATCAGAATATTCGGCCATAAACCGGTTCAACGTTGCAGCCGGATCTCTTGTATAATCAATGAAAAACTGACATACTTTCTGAATCAGGGCATCCCATGACGCAGCTTTAACCTGTTCGTCTTTCTTTTCCTGATTCTTATCTTCCTTATCCTGAATTTTTTCTTCCTGCCGGATCTCCACGGGTTTATCCGCCAATGGTCTGTTCTTCTGTTTCAATTCACGTTTTTTATCTGTCAGGGCAGACTGGCGCATCTCATCAAAATACTCACTTAGCTCCTCCCTGTCTGGTGCACTAAAATGCTCGATTGCCTTAAATAATGCAAATGCCTCATCTTCTTTTGTGAAAGCTTCATTGATAAGCTGCTGACCATTTACATTGATATGATTGCCCTTTAATTTCTCATAATCACGCAGTCCTGCATCAATGTTTGTACCATATTTCTCATTGAAATGGACAATATCAGGATTCATTCCATTCTCAATAAAATCAACATCTTTCCGCAGGCGCGCATGATTTTTATTGTTTCTGTTTTTTGAAATGGGATTTTTAGCCAGTCTGTGACTTCTGCCGCATAACAGGTCAGCCGTCCTTGCCATCTGGCGCTGCCTGTCAAAATGGATGTATTCCGCATTAGATTTACAGTCAGGGGCTGCAGGTATATCAACAGTATGATTTTCCTGATCCTTAATGACAAAAACGCCGCTCTCCAATCCTGCCTTTAGTAATTCTGCAGGAACCCTGTCTACTCTTTCCGGCGAAAAACTGGACTGATTTCCCAGATCGCTTTTAGCCGCTTCTTCTGACAGAGAGACCATATAGCCATACTTCCTGCCCCTGCTGATAAGATCATGTATTTCCCTGTTATATCCGTTAACTTTTTTATCATCCTCATAAAATTTGTACATAGAACCCTTAAACTGGTCTTCAAATTCAGCGAGAGGCCCAACGGAACCATCCGGACTTCTATATAAATATCCGCCCGGATTATTGGGACACTGCCATGTAGTTTCACCTTTTGCCAGCGCAGCACGGCTCCTTGCCTGAGAATAATTTACCTTAAAATTGTTAATTGCCCTGTTGACTCCCAACATTTTGAAATCTCCCTCTTTTGATAATTCATAAAAATCGATTTCCACATCTCTTACTGAAACAGAGTTTATGTATGCGAGCTCTGCACCTAACTTCCCACGCAGGGACTCGGCATATTTATCATCTTCCTTTGTTTCCGTATTCTTTGCAATTTTTCCCAGTTTTTTGCCCAGTTCATCAAAATAACCATACGCTTCAGTCCTGTGGACAGTGAGCTGCTGTGCTGCCCTTTCATTAGAATCATTTAATGCCGGCTGACTGTATGGAATATTGTTTCTGGCGTCCAATTGTTCTGCTTTTTCAAGCGCCTTTTTTACATCAGAACCTATGGACGCATAATCTCTCATGGAAAAAGATGATTCTGGAATCCGTTCGTTGGATATCTGCCCTTTCTGTTCCTGAAATTCGTCAATAATCCTTTTTTCAGGATCATTTTTTTCTCTGGTTACAAGGCTTCTGTTATATGAAAATCCATCCTCCCTTGTACCGGACTGCGCCGCTCCTGCTGTTTCATATAAAATTCCCATATTTTTCCTTTCTTTGTTTACCAGTGCTCCATTCAAATAATTTACAATTTGTAACAGTTCAGCCTTCGGCTTCCTGTTACTGGCATCAAGCCATGCAAAACCACTTCTTGGTGGCTTGATGCATTTCAACCTCTACGTTTTCTCACGGACTTCGCAGCATAGTGCGAAGTCCTAGGCTAAACTATAACTACAATTCTAATTTCTGACTGGATGGAGCACTGGTTATCAGTTATACTGCATACTCTTGTCATTCTTTCTGGCATTCGCTTCATATGCATCAGCTGCGGCCATATTATCGTATCTTGCCTGTCTGCCCGCTGACCTGTGATATTCTTTATATGCATTTGTATCCTCTGGGAGAAACTCATGCTGTTTCAGGTCATTCCCGTATTTTTGTACGATCTGCATATAGTGTGCCAGTACATCATCTTTTCTTTTGTGCCATGAATCGCCGCCTTCTGGATACATCACGGATACATGTCTGCTGATGGCAACGGCTTCATCCATTCCGCCTTTTAACTTTTCCGATACATCGATGAATTTGTCAGATTCATCGATCATTTTTTTAACACCCTTCGATACAAACAAATGGTTCTCATCCTCCGTATAATCCTTGTAGCAGTCTTTTGTAGGGCATAGGATAAAGCTTTTTACTTCCCCCGGATGCTCTGCCTTCAGATTATTGACAGCCTCAAATAAAAACTTGTTATAACCAGGTGCCGAGATTGTAACGAACTCGCGGTAGCCGTCCTCATACAGCTTCTGCGCGTAACCTTTTAACTCCTGCGTTAATCTTTTGTATTTGTCTATTGCTTTTCTGTCTATATCGTTTCCATACAGCTTTTCCGGTGTCGGTCCGATCACAAGGATTCGGTTGTCAAAGTTTCTGCCAGACTTATGGTCACGGATCTGTTTTCGGGCGCCTTTATCTTCCTGACTGATACACCTTTCTGATTTTTGCTCCTCATCTAAGGGTTTTGCAGTCTCAGACGGCACATCATTGGTATTCTGCACTGTATTTATTTCAAATTTCGCACTGTCCTGATCCGGGACAAACTGCCTTGAAGCCCTGCTGTTAAATATTGAATTGCGCTTATCTTTTGGCAGATCAGTATTAATTTCTGCAATCTCTTTTATCACTTTCAGGCTGTCATTTCCTTTCGGATAAGCACACCTGTCAAGATTGGATGCATATTCGTCATCATAAAAGCTTATAAATTTCTCCTTCCCGCTCTCATCAACTGTATAAAGAACACTGGCAAGATTCTCAATCCTCTGCCTGCAGACATTATAATTTAATCCGTCCGGGGAATTGCACAGATCATAATACTGTTGTATAAATTCACTCTTACTGAGACTTTTATCTCCATTCCCTGTATCCGGTATCCATCCCTTATCAGGATCATTCATAATGGGCTTTCCCTTTAACAGTGAAGGCAGTGTATCCCTTAAAATGGTATAGAGCTGTTCTGCCTGTACGGCATCATGTTTTGCCTGCAGGATACCCTGCGTGGCTCCATAAGTGATCTCCAATGTATTAAGCGGTTCATTGTCACGCGTTATCTTGATACCCTTTTGGGAAAAAGCCCCCGCAGTTCCGGTTCCGATTGTCTTGATCGCTGTTGCAAGCTGTACCTGCCTTATCATATCCTTCATCTCATCTTTTCGCCGGATGATCTCATTTCTCTGCTCCTTACTAAGATTCGGATTATTGATTTCAACATGGATAACCGGAGGTCCATAGTCCGTTACTGCCCCATCAGCCGTATTGATACGGAAGACTGCATTCCTGTCACTATCCATGCGTTCGCTCATTTCCTCCGCAGTATAAACATGGTCATCACCATCGCATACAAATGTCACTCCCGTATTTGCATATTTCGCACATTCAACCATTGATTTCATTTTTCCTTTCGCCTTATGATCAACAATCATGCGGTTCTGTGATTCGTAATAATTTTCCCACCGGCTGTAGTCATTATAATCTGATGCGTCAGCATATCCGAACAATGTCTGCACATATATATTGAGATTTGCAAGCGCCGCTGCATTATTCCCGTCAATGATATCATGTTTCGCGAGTTCAGGAAGATCCAGAACATCTGTCATGTTCCCTTCCGAATCAGGAACCATGACTTTCTGCCCGCTTTCCTGAATCCTGCCCTTTGCAGATGCAATATCAAGACCAAAATTTAAAGCAAACACAACTTCTTCAGGTGTTTTAGGATTATCAGGTGTCTCCGCAAGGTCCGTCAGTGTATTCACGACACTGAATTTATCAATTATTTCGTCCCTGGCACTGTTAAAGAACGCCAGCCTTTCACCTGCCCTGTCGTAATCTCCTTTTGCCTTTGAAAGCTGCATTTCGAGCCGTTCAAGCCCTTCCTGATCTTCCAGACCACCTTCCTGTATCTGCTCAATCCTTTTTAACAGCCTGTTTATGCGGCGGTCTGCATTTTCAACATCCTTTATAAATACTGCATCTGAGAGCGAGCAGACCGCAACACTGTCACCATCAAAATCACCGTCAAAATGTTTGTCTATTACCGGATTGACAGCAATGCCTACAATGGGCTGGTCTTCCGGATCACAGCGCCTTACTGTCAGTACTGCAACTCCTTCCGGTCTCAACAGCGGATCACGCCAGAGGAGCGCCTTATCACCCTCTTTCAAATGGAGCTTTTTCATCATCTCGTCGGTCATGCGGCATTCATCGATTTTCAGGCGCGGATCAGGGAACCATACTGCAGTGGCAGAGTTTTGTACCATCCTGCACATTAATTCAGTTTTACATACATTTTTCTTACCAACAAAATAAGTATCATGCAGGCTTTTTGCAAGCTCATTATATGCAGCCTGCGCTTTCTTTTGTATATCATCCTTTTCACTGACTGGTTTTCTTATTTTATACCGGTATACTTGTGCACCTTTTAATATCTGGCCCTTATATTTTCGTTCTACCGCAACCTTTTTACTGACTCCGTAATTTCCATCCTCATCAGGTTCATTGTTGATCAGCCGGGCATATTCTTTAATCTGCGCCTCTTTTGCCTTATAATCAAGTGCATGCCGCACAATGCCAAGGTATCTGCGTGTATAATCGTGGGTTATCTTTGAACCGTCATCATATGTCTCGTCCGCGCGCATCATTGGTGGAAGAACAGGCAGAAGATAACCCCCTTTTCCGTCACAGGCTGGCTCTGTCTTTGCGTCTGATTCCAGTTCAATCTCAAACGGAAGCCGGAGAAATCCTCCTTTTTGTGATAATTCACCCTGTAATTTTTTGACTGCTTCTTTTAAGTCTGTCCGGTTCTGTAAGCCATCCTTTGACGGGTAAATTTCCGGCTCCCCCGTTTCAATAATGTTCCTGGTCTCATGAATGACTTTCTCTCCTGATTCACCACTGACTGTAATGCTGTGCGGTGAATATCCTTTTACCGGACAATTGTTTTCATCAATATCATATCCGAGCGCGATCAGACGCTCACGCACTTTTCCAAAATTTTTGTCATTCTGCCCATATATCAACTGCATGAATGTATCAGCATGTTTTGCCTGAAGCTGCCATGCAAACTGTGATGACGCATTTCTGCCCTTTCCTCCGCCATGTGTTTCATCATCATAAATATGCGTTTTTTCATCAACGAGCTTGTCCGTAATGATCATACTGGCCGTACCCATCCCGCCTTCGATCACTGTCCCGTCCGGGAGCTTTAATTCCCTTGCGTTTTCCATCATCTCCCTTACTGTACCTGCATTCATACGGCTGGGAGCTGTAAAAGGCGCTCCCACAACTTCCAGCCCGCTGTTGATCTTAAATAATTCGACTTCATACTCCAGATTCAGCCGTTTTGCGGTCTCCGATGACATGGTTCTGTCAACAACAAGCGATATGACTCCCTTATTGCCTCCAAGGTCACAGATTTTGTCACCTGCCATCAGCGGACGCAGCCCCACATCATTTTTTATAAGCTCTTCTTTAATATAACCAGCGCATAATTCTTCCCTTGTCTGCTCATTTTCGGGTTTGCCGAACCTGCTATTCACTTCATCAAGCGGGTAGCTATGACCATAAAACTGTACAAATTCCTGCCCGTCCTCACCGCATGATGTCATTAGAAAACCATCAGAATCACAGATATGTGACTGGATAACGCCTGGATCTAATTTTTCTGTCGTTTTGGCATCACCGGAATTAACAAGGTGGCGCTCCGCATAATCTTTGGATACAACATAGGCATCATCCATGCACCATCCTTCAAGAGTAATATGGGCTATGGCAGTCTGCCTGTCTACCTGCAGACAGTCAATGCTGTTTCCAACCACCATAACTACCCGGTCAGCCGGATTGTAATCAATATAGCGGAACATTGGCAGGTTCAACAGCGCCATTTTGTCATTTTCATCGATCGTCCCGTCAGGATTGCAGGGCGGCTCTAAGTGTCCTGTTTCTGGGTTGACAGATGCGTGCTCCCTCATATAGCGTAGTATGCCCTGGTTTCTTGCATTACCTGTGGCCAGACTATCAAACGCTTCACAGTCGTTCAGTATGGCGACATTTTCAAGCGTGACTGAAGAATCATCTTTATTTACATCATTAATAAAGTTTCTTTTCCTCAGATCATACCATGTATTAAGCGTTGAATTTTCTATAAATGATGTTGGATATCTAACCACTGATTTCTGCGCCTTGATCAGAGCATTAATATATTCATCATCCATGCCCTTTGCGCGGTAATATGCCATATAGTCCGCTGGTATCTTTGCTGCATACAGTTCACGGTAAATACCATTCAGTTGTGTTGTGTTAAAATCAGAATCATATGTCCGTCCGGCAAAATCACGATGTATATTCAGCCGTATCTTACGGTCAAGCATCTCCTCATAACCGCAGCATATTGTCCGTTTCTCCAGGGACAGGTTTGTCTCCGGATCAGGTCTCTCCACTGTTGCAGTATATTTTGGAATGATTGCACGGTTATCATCATGATTGTACCGTGTCACGATCACGCCTCTCTCATCAGGTTCAAAAATCTGCCCGATATAGCCTGTTACCGGTTTTGTTTCCGGTTCTGTGCCGTCAGCATGCAGCATTTTATTAACAATGGTCCTTCATATTGTATAATTCCATTCTGGTCAATGTCTAAACCGGACACTTCAACTCCCTGCGCTTCCAATGAATCAAGAACTGTATCCCTGATATGTGACATGAATGGTGATAAACTGTTATTTTCCAATATGGACGTACCAGAATTATCATCATATGTAACAAGCAGTTCACGTATCCGGTTCATGTTAAATTCATCTGTCTGCATCAGGTCAAAGTTTGTGTCTCTGCCACAGGCTTTCATCGCAGTAATCAGATCCGTCTCCCGTTCACCGGAATACTCAGCAACAGCAGCAACATTCAATGTAATGGGATTATCCCCAGAACCTGTACCATCAGAATGTCCGATCAGAATGCGGGCTGTTTTATTGCTGTGTTCGATTATTTTCGCCCGTTTTTGTCCATAATCAGGCTGTTTTGAATTTTCGTCCTGTCTAAACTCCTCCAGTCTCTGTAAAAATACCTCATCTGGTTCTCCGGCTTCCTGCAGTAATACATCGTCATAATCAAGATATTCACGATATTTCAGCTGTAGGTTCTTGATATCTGATACATAAGAATCTGGAAAATCTGCTTCTGTTGCTTCAGATCTCTCCGAAAACCCAGCTCCAAGCGTTACATTTTGAAAATTCTGCTTTGCCAGTTCTATGCTCTCATCAATATATCTCTTTGCATCATCAGGAGTATCAAATTTCCTGTTCTCTGTTCCTGCCTTGCTGTATCCCTCGTTGTAAATATATACAGGCTGTATATATCCGTCATTGTTGCGGACCAGCTTATAAAATGTATTGGAATTTTCAGCGGACCAGTATGCCATATTGTAATGTTCATTGTTCCGTGTCAATACCGGAACTGACAAATTTCCATCATACTGCCTGACATCACCGTTTTCTCCTACCATAAAGTGTGTGCCATCCGCTTTAAGCTCTGGTGTTTGCGGATGCTCACCCAGACTGTGTGCAAGCAGTACAAGAACATCGTCTTCATTTGGAAAATAAATGTCAGACTTTACGCCTGCTGTGCCAGATGACTTGGATGCATACCGGAAATATGATGCCGTCCCATTAAAGGTGCGCCCTACATAATTGGGATTTTCATAATCAAAAATCCTGATGTCTATGGAATCCTTTTTGCCAAGGGAAACTGTGGCCTTCAATTGACCTGCTTTACTGTCTTTCTCGATTGTAAAAGGCAGCCCGCGCCTTTCTAGATCCTGACATATTGCAATGGCATTTTTGATGGCTTGTTCATTCATGACAGGATTATCATCCCTGATTTCCCACGAAATCTGCCGGACAAGACGATCATAACTGTCTGATCCAATATATTGGCGCAGTCTGTAAAGTCCGCTGTTATCAGATTTTGAAAGTGTTTTCAGCATCGGATAAAAAGCCTCTTTCATCCTGACTACACGATCCTCTTTCTTTTCATAAAGGGCAATCTCTCCTATTGGGTACATTCCGGCAAAAAAATACTGTCTTGACAGCGAAACAGGTTCATATTCTTCCCTATCCTCATCTGACAGATTGAGCAGGGCTTTCTGTTTATACGCATTCTTTTCAAGATACGCTTGTGTGACATCAAGATCAGCAACCTGTATCTCCTGTCCTGCAAGCTTATAGACACCAAAAACATCCAGTGGACGAAGATTTTTCTGCTGTTTCATGCTGTCCAGTTTCCCATTCATATCAGCAGCCGTAAAATTATTTTTATCTGCATATTCTGCAAGACTAACCCCTGCTTTCTCCGGCAACATCCTGTTATCCCTGAGATACGTTTCAAGGACTCCTTCTTTCCCGTCTTTATCAAACAGCCTGTCCATCATCTCGCCCATAAAAAGATTAACCATACCCTCCATGTTGGTATCAAGGTCTTTTGGCATATTATAGACCAGATCCCGAAACACATCACCATACAGGTCGTTCATTAATTTCTGCCGTATAAATTTACACTGTGATACCGTAAGCGGCATACCGTCATAATCATGAATATATTCATTTACCAGAAAAATACCATCATTAAAAACAAGCGGATTAATATACCGCACAAACTGGTTATTTAATTCCTTTTACTCTATTTCACTGTTTGTATACCTGACCGGCTCCGTCTGCATTTCATTACTCTCCATCTCTTTCCCATACTCCCTTTTGTTTACATACATATCATAATATCTGCTATAATCCCTGCTGACATCTCTTACATCACATCCATACCCTTGCAGTATGCCCGCAATGATACTTCTGTGACACAGACTTTCATCTGCACAATAACAGAACAGACAGCCTGTCTGACTCCGGGCGAAACATTCTTATATGAGCGCACGATTGCCCATGTCTCATCATGTTCTTCAGGCCTTGCGTCCCTTATACTGCATATTGTAATCATTTACTACTCCCATCCATTTGTATTACAGGCAGATTTAAAATATCATTCAGGATATATGTATCTACGCGGCGCTTGAATCTTCTTTTCTAAGAAATTCAGCCATGACAGCATCAAACTTCCCGTCAAGAATTGTATCCCAGCTTGTAAAACCCGCAATAAATTTGATAAACTCATCCGTAACCCTGTAGCCGCCAAACATATCAATATCTTCCGGCGTAAGCTCTTCATCAGCAAAAACGCGCACGTCCGGTTCACTTACCATCCCTGCCAGAAACTCCATATCCTCCGTGGATTGTTTTATGATATAGGGCTTTTCAGTGCCCAAACCGCCATAAAGAGAACCATCAATAACCGAAAACATCCCATCATGATCAAATTCGTCCTTTAACTTTACAAAAGCAGCCGTAAATAAATTGTCAAAACCATGACGCGCCTTTCCTGCTTCATTAATAAGATCTCCCTTGGACAACTGCCCTTCTGCAAAAATTTTCATTTCGTTCTTTTCAAGCTGGTTCTGGATGTCTTTTATCTGCTCCTGCATCTCCTGATTTTCTTCGACTTCATAAAGTCTGACAGATTCCCTATGCACAGCAGAATCCCCAAAGTCCGTTTCAGCATTCTGGCGGGCAAATTCAGCATCG
This sequence comes from uncultured Lachnospiraceae bacterium, assembly GCA_947178035.1. Lineage (GTDB taxonomy): Bacteria > Bacillota > Clostridia > Lachnospirales > Lachnospiraceae > COE1. The sequence goes on from CAMWXA010000112.1 coordinate 11,319, forward strand.
ATCATATCCATAATGTCATTCGCATAAATATCCTTATCGAGACGCCGTATATCGTCATCATCATAACCAAATGCCATATTAT
>CAMWXA010000113.1 GCA_947178035.1 uncultured Lachnospiraceae bacterium
CTCAATAGAAACGGAGGAAAATTGAATAAAGAAGGAACAACAAACAAGATGGGGACGGAGTCCATCCCCAAAGTCATGCTGAGTATGGGAATCCCGATTATCCTGGCGATGGTTCTGCAGGCGTGCTATAACATTGTGGACAGTATGTTTGTGGCAAGAATACCGGACACAGATGGCATCACAAACGCGGGCGAGTGCGCGGTCAATGCCCTGACGCTGGCCTTTCCGGTGCAGATGCTGATTGTGGCATTTGGAATCGGGACGGGCGTGGGTGTGAATGCCCTGCTTGCAAAGAGTCTGGGACAGCGCGATGAGGAAAAAGTGGCAAAAGCAGCAGGAAACGGAATATCGCTGGCGCTCATGATATATGCAGTGTTTTTGCTGTTTGGCCTGTTTGGCGTGAGAGCCTATATCGGAAGCCAGACAAAGGATGCCGTAATCCTCACGATGGGCAGCTCTTATCTCACGATCTGCTCTGTCGTATCATTTGGCATTGTCCTGTTTTCCATTTATGAAAAACTGCTGCAGTCGACAGGAAAGACTGTGTATTCCACGATTGCGCAGATATCGGGCGCCGTGGTCAACATTGTTCTGGACCCCATTATGATCTTTGGCTGTTTCGGTCTTCCGGCGACAGGGATTCGCGGTGCGGCATATGCCACGGTGATTGGTCAGATTGTATCCATGCTGATTGCCATGTATTTTCATTACAGGAAAAATACAGAGGTTAAGGCGGGCGTGAAATACCTGAAACTGGAACGCGGTATCGTGAGGGAGATCTATGCGATTGGTCTTCCGGCGATTATCATGCAGGCGCTAATGTCCTTTATGACCTATGGCGTAAATCTTATCTTTGGTACAGTATCGCAGGCAGCGGTGACAGCATATGGTATTTTTTACAAAATCCAGCAGTTTATATTTTTTGCAGGATTCGGTCTCAGGGATGCCATTACACCGATCGTGTCATTCAATTATGGAATGGGGGACCAGAAGCGTGTCAGACAGGGGATATTCTACGGACTTCTCTACACTGAGGTGATCATGCTGGCTGGACTGGTCGGGCTGGAACTGTTTGCAAAACCGCTGATTGGACTTTTTGCGATGTCCGAGGAGACGGAAGGCCTGTGTGTCATGGCGTCAAAGATTATCGCGGCAGGTTTCCTATTCGCGGGAGGAAACATTGCGATACAGGGAGTATTCCAGGCGTTGGGCTGTGGTCTGGATTCCCTGATTGTCTCACTGCTCCGGCTGTGTGTTATCGTACTGCCGCTGGCATGGCTGTTTGCAAGGATGGAAAATGCAGCGTTTATGATATGGTGGGCATTTCCGGCTGCCGAGCTCGTGGCAGTCATTGTGGCAGTCTTGTTTATGCTGCGGGCAAATCATAAAATCATCAAACCAATGAGAGGGAGGGAGTCACAGTGAAGAAAGTAATCACAATCAGCCGTGAGTTCGGCAGCGGAGGAAGAACGATTGGCAGGGAAGTCGCCGAGAAGCTTGGATATGCATTTTATGACAAGGAATTGATTGAAAAGATAGCGGAGGAATCCGGGCTTTCCAAAGAATACATCGAAAAGCACGGGGAGAGTGCACCAAGCAGGAACTTCTTTGCATACGCTTTTGTCGGAAGAGACGCAGCCGGCAATTCGGTGGGGGATTATCTGTGGAGGGCACAGCGGGATATTATTGAGAAGCTCGCCGAGAAGGGAAACTGCGTGATTGTCGGGCGCTGTGCGGATTATATTCTCCGAAAAAGGACTGATTGCCTGCATGTGTTCATTCATGCGGACATGGAGAAGAAAAAGGAACGGATCGTGAATCTGTACGGGGAGACAGGCGCGGCGCCGGAGAAGCGTCTGATGGAAAAGAATAAGACAAGGGCGATGAATTACAAGTATTACACCGACAGGACCTGGGGCATGGCAGAGAACTACCATGTGTCGCTGGACAGCGGCGCACTGGGGGAGGAGCGGTGCGTCTCGCTGATTGCCGGACTGGCAAAAGAGCTGTAACATAGGATTCCCCCGCCAGGAGCAGATGACTGCTCTGTGGCGGGGGAATATTTTTTATATATGAGAAGCTCTTTGGCTGATATATTGACGGATTACTTCGGCGCAGGCCTGTTCCCCGATGGAACTGTCGATACACAGTTCATAGTTGTCGGAATGCCCCCAATGTGTACCAGTGATGGATTTGTAGTAAGCTGAGCGCGCTGCATCGGAATGCTCTATGTTCTTTTCCGCTTCCGCAACGGTGTCACCGTACATTTCCATCACTTTTTTGACGCGGTAGTCTTTTGGAGCGTGGATAAAAACGCGGATTACCTGAGCATAATCACGGAGCACGTAATCGGCCGCGCGCCCAATGATAACGCAGGTTCCGTTGTCCGCAATCTTTTTGATAATTTTGTCCTGTGCGGCAACGGCCTGCTGGACAATTGTGGTGCTGAGATATAACTCCTTTAAGCGGTCAGGAGCGTGTTTGTTGATATCAGAAATAAATTCTGCAGCCAGTCCGCTCTCCTGTGCCGCTAATGCAGTCATTTCCTTATAATAGCAGGGAATCTGCATCAGATCTGCAAGTATCTGGCCAACCTTCTTGCCGGCGGAGCCATGTTCGCGGGAAATTGTGACGATGACACCGGGAACGGAGGGCTTGATCGTTTCATACTCGCCGGGTGTAATAACTGCGTTTTCAGCCTGAAGCTCTTTCCAGAGCCGGATCATTACGAATGAAGTAATCAGCATTGCAATTACATCAGCGATGGGCGCTGCCCAGAAAATACCTGTCACGCCGGCGAATATAGGCACAACGATAGAGAATACGATCAACAGCAGGTCACGGATAATGGCAAGCGGCGCTGCTGCCTGTGCATGGCCAATCGACTGTAAGAAAATGGCGCATACTTTCTGTACGCAGGTAAACAGAATCAGCAATAGATAAATTCGAAGACAGCGCACGGCAAACTCCATGTACAGCTCTCCATCCGATCCGAACAGTCTGATAAAGGCTGCTGGAAATACCTCAAATAAGAACATGCAGACGATACCTACAATAGCAGTCCATTTGATCACGGCCTTTAAGAGTTCGCGGACGCGGCTGTAATTGCCGGCGCCGTAGTTGTAGCCCACGATTGGCTGTGCTCCGGCAGCGATACCGATTGCAATGTTTAAGACGATCTGAAACAGTTTCATAATGACAACAAACGCAGCCAATGGAATATCTGCACCGTAGGACGAGACAGCACCATATTTTACAAGCAGGATATTGTTGACAACTGTGATTACCACGATTGACAGCTGTGTCAAAAGACTTGAGGTGCCAAGTGCCATAATCTGCCTGAGCAGTTTAAAATCAATCTGGAAACTTTGCATTTTCAGTCGAAATGTCTTGCTTCTGGTCAGATAAAATGCGCAGATGAGAAAGCTGACAAACTGTCCGAGAATTGTCGCGTAAGCAGCGCCCTTGATCCCTAAGCCGAGAACAAAGATAGCGATGGGATCGCCCACAATATTGAGCAGTGCACCGACAATCATTGCACCCATTGCATACTGCGGACTTCCGTCAGCACGGATAATGGAAGCCAGCGTATTTTGTGTCATGGCCAGCGGCATCATGATATAAATAATGTAACCATAATCATGCGCAAGGGTGATCGTTGCATCGGTAGCACCGATCATGCGGAGCAGCCCGTCTCCCCATAAGTAGCTGATCAGGATGATCACAACGCCTGACAGGAATGAGAACAAAATACTGTTTCCGACACCGCGGTGAAGGGTTTCTGTGTCATTTTTTCCAAGAGCAACACTCAGAAAAGCCGCCGCGCCGTCACCAAAAAAGAGTGACATGCCCCACCCGATTACAGTGATTGGGAAGATAACACCTGTCGCTGCATTTCCAAGATACCCAATACCATTGCCGACAAAGATCTGATCGACAATATTGTACAGGCAGGATATAATAAGACTTGCAATACAAGGAATGCAAAACTTCATAAGAAGCTTTCCTATCCTTTCTGTTCCTAAATAGTTACTTGATTCCATAATTTCCTCCTTCTTTCAAACAAAAACAGCACATGAGTTCTGCGCATGTGCCAATAAAAAACACACGCATTACTTTGTTCCGTAATCAGATTTACGCGCATAGCACTACATGTGTCGTTCAAGTTTTTATGAAATTTTTAAAGCTTGATTATTATATCAACGCATTTTGAAAAAAGTCAAGAAAAATTTTTTAAGTTTTTTAAAAGTGTTTTAGAAAAAGTGCAACAAACGGGTTGCACTTTTTTGTGCGTTATGATAATATGTATTGCAGTGACGTACAAATGTCTTTGTTAGAAAAACAGAGGGAATGATGAGCAGATGGAAGAGGCAACGGCTTATTATGTTGTAAAAAAGAGAGCTTTGCCGGAAGTACTGTTAAAAGTAGTTGAGGTGAACAGGCTTTTGGAGACGCAAAAGGTGTCATCGGTACAGGAGGCAGTTGAGCGCGTGGGGATCAGCCGAAGCTCTTATTATAAATACAAAGAGGATATCTTTCCATTTCGTGATTCTACACAGGGCAAGACGCTCACCCTGGCATGCAGTATGGATGACGAGCCAGGGCTTTTGTCGGATGTGTTGAAAGTGGTGGCGGATTATCACGCCAATATACTGACGATACATCAGACAATACCGATTAACGGTACAGCGTCGTTGTCGCTGAGTATTCAGATTCTGGATGCAGACAGCGATGTGTTTAGAATGGTGGAAGAGATTGAAAAAAGAAGCGGAGTGCACAATGTAAAGGTACTTGGCAGGGAATAAGATGAATTGCACAGGAGGGCAAAGGAAAATGATAAAGGCAGCAATATTAGGATATGGTACGGTAGGAAGCGGTGTTTACGAGGTCATAAAAAAGAACAGGGATATCATTACTGACAGGCTTGGTGATGCGCTGCAGGTTAAGTATGTACTTGATTTAAGGCCGTTTGAGGGAGACCCTGTACAGGAGGTACTGGTTCATGATGTTGATATCATTATCAATGACCCGGAGGTGGCGATTGTATGTGAGACGATGGGAGGAGAACACCCGGCCTATGAGTTTACCAAGCGCGCGCTGGAGTGTGGCAAGAGTGTCTGCACCTCCAACAAGGAACTTGTGGAGAAGCATGGTCCAGAGCTGATACAGACTGCGAAGGAGCACAATTGTAGTTACTTGTTTGAGGCGAGCGTAGGCGGGGGGATACCGATTATTCGACCGCTTCGCACATCGCTTGCACAGGAGGAAATTCTTTCGATTACGGGTATTCTGAATGGCACGACTAACTATATACTGACCAAGATGGAGACCGAGGGTCTTGCCTTTGAGTCTGTGCTGGCGAGGGCGCAGGAAAAAGGCTATGCGGAGAAGAATCCGGACGCGGATATATTGGGATTTGACGCCTGCAGGAAGATTGCCATTCTCACTTCACTGGCATATGGTAAGAAAGTTGATTTTGAAGATATTTCAACGGAGGGGATCACGGCAATCACAGATGTCGATTTTGCATATGCAAGGAAAATGGGCGCGACGATCAAACTTTTTGCGAAAAGTGTCAAGAAAGGTGATAAGTACTATGCGCTCGTAGCTCCATTTGTTGTGAAACCAGAAAATCCGCTGTATGCTGTCAAAGGCGTGTTTAATGCTATCCTGGTGAACTGCAATATGGGTGGGGAGACGATGTACTATGGCAAGGGTGCTGGAAAGCTTGCGACCGCAAGTGCTGTAGTGGCAGATGTTCTTGACTGCGCAAGACATATTGGCAAACACCTGGATATCAAATGGGAGGATAAGAAGCTTGCGATCTCTTCGATTGACGGTGCAGTTAGAAAGTTCTTCGTGCGTGTATCTTCTACAGATGAGGCGCAGATTCAGAATGTATTTGGCACGGTTGAGATGTATACAGGCGTGGTTGACGGTGAGTGTGGATTCGTCACAGAGGAGATGACAGAGGCTGAATACAGGGATAAAGCTGCAAAGTTTGGCAGTGTGTTGTCCATGATAAGAGTAGATTAACGACATACAATTATAGGAATATATTAAGATATACAATGTGATATGCTTTGGTTACGGGAAAGGAATTGTGTAGGATGAAAAAGGTAGTTAAATTTGGAGGAAGTTCACTGGCGAGCGCAGAGCAGTTTGTGAAGGTCGGAAACATCATTCATGCGGATGAGGACAGAAAGTTTGTCGTTCCATCTGCGCCGGGAAAGCGGTTTGACAAGGATACAAAGGTTACAGATATGCTCTATGCGTGCTATGCACTGGCAGAGCGGGATCATAACTTTAATGCGGAGATTGCCCAGATTGAGAAGCGGTATCAGGAGATTATCGATGGATTAAAGCTTGAGCTCGACCTCACACCGGAATTTGACAGGATTATTGACAATTTCAAGAGAAAGGCGGGTGCCAACTATGCAGCCAGCCGCGGTGAGTATTTGAATGGTATCATCATGGCGGACTATCTCGGCTATGAATTTGTCGATCCCGCAGAGGCAATCCGTTTTAATGAGGCGGGGGTATTTGATGCGGAGCTGACGCAGAAATTATTGTCAAAGAGACTCGAAGGCGTGGAGAGGGCGGTTATTCCGGGATTCTATGGCGCAATGGAAGACGGAACAGTTGTGACATTTTCAAGAGGCGGTTCCGATATTACAGGTTCTATCGTGGCGAAAGCGATCCAGGCTGATGTGTATGAGAACTGGACGGATGTATCGGGTATCCTGATTGCGGACCCACGTATTATCGAGAATCCCGAGGGGATTGATATCATTACCTACGGTGAGCTGAGAGAGCTTTCTTATATGGGATTTAATGTTCTTCATGAGGATGCCATATTTCCAGTAAGAAAAGAAGGAATTCCAATCAATATCAGAAATACGAATCAGCCTGAGGATGAAGGAACATGGATTGTTGGAAATACTTGTAAGAAAGCGAAATATACGATTACAGGCATTGCAGGTAAGAAAGGTTTTGCTTCCATCAATATTGAGAAGGATATGATGAACTCAGAGATCGGATTTGGCAGAAAGGTACTTCAGGTGTTTGAGGAGTATGATATTTCTTTTGAGCATATGCCTTCTGGAATTGACACATTGAATGTGATGGTTCACCAGTCAGAGTTTGTCGACAAGGAGCAAAATATTCTGTCAGGTATTAACAAGGCAGTCAATCCCGATCATATTGAGATTCAGTCAGACCTTGCGTTGATTGCTGTTGTAGGACGCTGCATGAAGTCACAGAGAGGCACCGTGGGAAGAATCTTTGCCGCGCTGGCGCATGCGAATATCAACGTCAGGATGATCGACCAGGGTTCCAGTGAGCAGAATGTTATCATCGGTGTTGCAAATGAGGACTTTGAGACAGCGATCAAGGCAGTCTATGCAATTTTTGTGGATACGAGGATCTGAGGGCTCTCTGATTGTAAGAGCAGGGATTGTGCGCTATAGATTACTGGCCAAAGTAGAGGAATTCATGTGAAAAGCAAGTCTATATCTGGGCAGATATGGACTTGTTTTTTGGATGCGCATATGATAACATGGACAAGCTGCAGGAAACGACAAAAGTATTTGCGTTTCCCTATACAATATGGATAACAATGTGTTCCCGGTGTATGGTTTTGTGAGATTTTGGGAATACATCTTATAAAAAATGGAGGAGAACGAATGAGTAATAAAGCAGATGTAGGGACTCAGGAAAATAAAATGGGCGTCATGCCTGTCAATAAATTACTATTAAATATGTCGCTGCCAATGATGGTTTCCATGCTGGTTCAGGCACTATATAATATTGTGGACAGTATTTTTGTGGCAAAGCTGAGCGAGAATGCGTTGACTGCAGTGTCGCTTGCATTTCCGCTGCAGACGCTTTTGATTGCGTTTGGTACAGGTACAGGTGTCGGTGTCAATTCGCTGCTTTCCAAACAGCTTGGTGAGAAAAATATGAAACAGGTAAGCAAGACCGCCATGAACGGTATTTTTTTGGCCGTCATGAATTATGTTTTGTTTTTGATTGTTGGGATTGTGGGCGTGAGACCGTTTTATGCGAGCCAGATCAAAGATGCGGATCCCGAAATTCTTACGTTGGGAGTACAGTACTTGACGATTGTGTGTGTCTGCTCTTTTGGATTGTATGCACAGTTCATTTTCGAAAAGCTTCTGCAGTCCACAGGAAAGACTTTGTATACGATGATATCACAGGCTGCGGGTGCAGTGACTAATATTATTCTCGATCCAATATTGATTTTTGGATTGCTTGGAATGCCGAAACTTGGTGTTGCCGGTGCAGCAATAGCAACTGTTATAGGACAGATTGTGGGAGGGACACTTGGACTGATTTTTAATATCAGAGTAAATAAGGAAATCGTTTTGTCTGTTAAAGGATTTAAACCCGATCTCAACACGATTGGAAACATCTATAAAGTCGGGGTGCCGTCCATCATGATGCAGGCGATTGGCTCAGTTATGACCTATGGAATGAACATGATATTGATTACGTTTTCGTCCACAGCGACGGCTGTGTTTGGCGTCTACTTTAAATTGCAGAGCTTTTTCTTTATGCCGGTTTTTGGACTGAACAATGGACTGATTCCGATAGTAGCGTACAATTACGGTGCAGGGAAGCGGAGCAGACTCATCAAGGCGGTCAAATGCAGTCTTGTATATGCGTTCGTGCTGCTTTTTATCGGTTTTGTAGTATTTCAGGTGATACCTGCCGGGCTTCTTGGTCTGTTTGAAGCCTCGGAGGAGATGATTGCCATCGGTGTGCCAGCATTGCGTATTATTGGTGTACATTTTCTGTTTGCCTGGTTCAGTGTGATAGCAATTGCTGTATTTCAGGCGCTTGGAAGCGGGGTATACAGTCTTGTCATATCTGTCGCCAGACAGCTTGTAGTGCTGCTGCCAGTTGCATTTATTCTTGCAAGACTCGGAGGACTTCACGCAGTATGGTGGGCATTCCCTGTTGCAGAAACTGTGTCAATATGCGTATCGTCGCTTTTTATGGTCTTGATTAACAAAAAAGTGATCAGAAATATTCCTGATAATGCCTGAAAATTTTCCTGTCAGTGCCCAAAACGAACCACTTGGTGTAAAACTATTTACATCGGCGGTTCGTTTTATTATGATAGAGAAAAGTCAGCGATGTGATAAAAGTCCTTCGGGCGGAAATCAAATTTGTAGGTCATAGGCAGTGGGGGAATCGTATGAAAATAAAAATTGAGATTGAGGAAGCCTTGGAGGAGGATGAAGTGCTGATTCGATGTCGAAGGCTGACGGAGGAAATCTCCGCAGTCCAGAGGGCGGTGAGCGATGCCGCCGGGGCGACACAGAAGTTTGTCTTTTACAAAGGAAACACAGAATATTATCTGATGCTGGATGAGATTTTGTTTTTTGAGACAGATGGGAGCGGCATTAGTGCCCACACAAGGACAGATGCGTATCAGATCAAGTACAAGCTCTATGAGTTGGAGGATATTCTGCCAGGATTTTTTATGAGGGTGTCAAAATCAACGATTTTGAATACAAACCACATTTATTCCATCGACCGGAATCTTACGGCGTCGAGTGTGGTGGCATTTATGGATACTCACAAGCAGGTCTATGTATCGCGGTATTACTATAAACCATTGATCAGTAAATTGGAAGAAAAGAGGTTGCATCGATGAAAAAACAAAAACTATTTTGGGGTATCTTTTTTATTGTGATGGCGATGATTGTCGTTGTCAGCAAGCTGGGCATACTGCCGGATGTGGGCGTGTTCTCCCTTCTGGCAACAGCGTTTTTAATCTGGATGGCAGTGGATGGTATCCGGCATAGGAACTTTTATGAGATGCTGTTTGCCGTGGCATTTTTATGCATCATATATGATAAACCGCTGGGAATAGAGGAGCTGACTCCATGGACAGTCCTGGCTGCGGCGCTGCTGCTTAGCATCGGGCTTTCTCTTCTGTTCGGCGGGAAGAGGAAGCGAAAGCATAGCATTGAGTTTGAGTGGGACAGTGGTGATGGCAGCAAAGGGATTGGAAGCTCCAGTGAGCAGTGCAGCGGTGAGTACATTCGCTGTGAAAATAACTTTGGCGCAGCCATTCGGTATATTAATTCAGACAATTTCTGCAAGGCATCCCTGGAGAATAATTTTGGAAGCATGACAGTCTATTTTGACAATGCCATGATCCAGGGTGATACTGCGTCTGTGAAGGTAGACAATAACTTTGGAGAGACAATTCTCTATATTCCAAAGGAGTGGAAGGTGCAGAACGAGCTGGAACACTGTTTTGGCAGCATCAATGAACATGGGAAAGCAGAGGGAACCAACAGTGCGGTACTGCGCCTGAAAGGCGACACCAACTTTGGGAATATTGAGATTTATTATGTATAGGAAATTGCAAAAGGGAGGTCAAATATGGGAACAGAAGTGAAAGTAAACACATTTGCCGTGCGTGATGTGAAGGAGCTGGAAATAAAAATAGCGGCGGCAGACGTAAGGACAAAAGAGACGGACGGTGAGGAAATCCGCGTGGAGGCAAAGAACCTGCAGGATGGCCGATACATCTGCGAACAACAAGGAGGAAAGCTTGTTGTTGTGTATGAAATGGAGGGAATAGGGAATTTTCACAGATGGAATCAAGAAGAGACACAGATTGTGCTCTATCTTCCGGAAAGGGTGACATTGGAAAACACCGTGCTGAACATTGGAGCGGGAGAGGTGTGTATGGATGCAGGTCTGATTTCATGCGGTGACATGGATGTGGAGATAGGAGCAGGAAAATGGAAGGCAGCAAAGCTCGCTGTTTCGGGCAGACTCAATGTACAGATTGGAGCCGGAAAGGCAAAAATGAAAAAAATCACTGCAGGTAGTGTGAACATTGAGTGCGGTGTGGGCTCATGTGTCTATAAGGGAAGAATTAATGGGGATATCAGGGTAGGCTGTGGTGTTGGAAGCTGTAGTTTTCAATTGGAAAACAGAGAAAGTGATTTTAATTATGATGTCTCCTGTGCATTGGGCAGTGTCACGATCAATAACAACAAAATAAAAAGTTTTGCGTCCAGGAAGCGTTACAAAAGTGAAAACGCACTGGGAACAGCAGTGCTGGAATGTGGCCTCGGGAGTATTGAAATGCAGACAGACGCGATCGAAATCAGATTTGTCAAATAAATGTCGTAACAGTTCAGCGCATTCCTGACCCGTGAACCAATGTCATTTAGTTTAAAGGGATTGTCAGAGACTATATATCATGAATTTATGG
>CAMWXA010000114.1 GCA_947178035.1 uncultured Lachnospiraceae bacterium
TTTTACACCTTCCTTTTCACTGCCAAGCCCCCTATCATCAAGTGCACGGAACACGTCGCCCTCCGTAAAACCAGAAGATGCCGCATACTGATCCGAAGTCGCTGTGACGACATCCAGATTGTTTAAGTCTGAAAAAATGCTCTTTTTTGAAATCCTCGTAATCCATGTTATGATTCCCCGGTGCAGACGTGGATTCGTCTTGAACGTGTTGCAACCGCTTTATCCATTCCTGGCTTTATTCTGTTATAATATTCAATCTCATTTTCACTCATAAGTCCTCCGCTGAGCAGGTATCTGTTTTGTTCATACAATTTCGAGAGTGTCTCTGTCAGCCTGTATTCCATATCTGCATATCTGTCAGCCTTTACCCCCGCAAAGCTCAGAAAAATCACAGGGCAGGTTCCCTGAAGCTGCCTGTATTTCTCATCATTCCAGATATCAAGTCCCTCGAATAAGTCTCCTCTGTCTGCAAATTGATTGGAGAAAAAACACGCAGTCATACTCATGTTCGGTGGTTTGCCAAACCTGCGTGGGCGAGTGATGAGTGTCACATCCGAACCGCCTTCCCACCATTCTCTAATAAAGTTGGTCTTATCAATGTAAAAGCACCCTGTTCCCTTATCCGGTCAAAACGCTGTACTCCTATGTTTACGATTGTTTTGCTGTTCATATTACATCTCCCGGTTCGCCTTGACTTTATCCAGTAATCATCGCTTCGTTTCCATGCATTTCTATCTAATCAGACACTTTTTTCCTTTGAATGCAAATCCATACTTCCGAATGTGTTCCGGCTCAAAACCCTCCGCGATAAGCTCTGCCTCATATTGCTTTTCCTCAATCTGTGCAAGGGCATTTGCAAGTGTATCCTCAAGCGTTTCCTCATCGTCATTCGCATCCATTACTTTAAATTCAAAGATAAAAGCCTTACCGGATTTATCCAGCGGTTCGATCATCACATCATAGCGTTCAAACGAGCAAGGCTCGTTTTTCCCCTCTCTCTGTTTGAGCGGACCTTATATCTGTCTGCCAGATTTACTATCATTCCAAGCACAAAGCCGTGGTAAAAACGTTCGGGATGTGTTTCCCCGGATGGCTTATGCCCACTGTCAAAAGAGCTGAATGTTTCAAGCGCCACCTTGTTCATAAATTTATTCATCCTTTTGACGTTATCATCTAAGAGGGCATTGATAAACTCACTATAGTAACATTTGTTTCGCCATGTTTAAACCAGTTATCTATCATGTTTTCAAACATGAGGGAATCGCCCTTGTTTGTGAGAGCCAATGTATATCGTTTCTCTTTATTTTTTCCTACAGTTTCCACTTCTAGTACCTTTAAATAGCCTGTGGCAAGCAGCAGGCTCCAGATTGCATTATCATTGCCGTCAGGCTGATTAAATACAATCTGCTCATCAATCACAGCTGTAAAGCTGCCGCCAGTGATAAGCGTTTCCATTGTCTGCTTAACGGATGCATTCCCTTTCTGAGTCAGGGAATTTACGAGGCCATTTGAACTGGTATTTGCTTAATATGCGGCATACGGATTAGAGGTAGTAGTCACTACTTTGAGATTGTTGAGGTCTGAAAAAATACTCTCCTTTGAAATTCTCGTAATCCTTGTTATGATTCCACGGTACAGATGTGGGTTCGTCTTGAATGTATTATCAAAAAATACTCTGAAGAACTTCACAGCCTCATCCCAGTAACCGCCAAGCCTTGGCTTTTGTCCTGCAAAAGACAGTGATTCCTGCATCGGGGTATTGTATTCATCAAGAAGGATGATTACTTCTTTATTATAATATCGATGCATGAAATTACACATTGAATTGTAAAGTAACTACCGATAATTATTGACTTTAACAGCGTTTATACCATCAACATCATAGTGGATGAATGGAATGGGCTATTGTTTTAAAGACGCGGCTGCATCAGAGCAGCCGCGTCTTTGAATCCAAATAGTATATATGTAGATGCTGGACCATTTTGGGGCAAATATAAGACATAAATGTAAACGATAAAACGCAAGTAAGAAGCTGCAGAAAACTGGAGAAAACCTGTTTCTTTCTGCCAAAGACGTTTTTGCAGTTTCATATTTATCATTCATCAGGAATATGTGTTCCGCCAAATGTCGGATCTTCGACGAGATAATAGGTATATCTGATTGGAGCATTTGGTCCTTTGTCAGGCACAGGGTCGTCCCATGTGACATCAATATAGAGCCATCTTCCGTTGAGCATTACACGGTTCCATGCATGGCCGCCGCCATTTCCCTGACCGCGTATGTATTCGGATTCAATTCCGAGTACATCCATAAAAGAGCCAAACGTGCGGGCGTAACCAGCACATACAGCTTTTCCGTATAAGATAGCGCCTTCCTGGGTGTAAGAACAATCTGGGATAGATGATGCAAGATAATTGTCATAGTCATATGCGATGTTTCGCACCATCCAGTCATGAACAGCATTGATCTTTTGACTGTCAGTTTTACAGTCTTTGGTGATGGATTCTGCGAGATCGTAGATTTTGATGATGGCTTCTGTTTCCATGTTAGTAGAATAAGCCTTCCTGCCTTCCAGGCTTCCGACTGTCGTATAATGCTGATATAGCGCATGTGGATCCAATCCACAATAGGCAGCGGCGTCAGGATACTCCGCAGCATACCTTGTAAAGTCAAAGGATGGCTCATCGATTAGATATTCTTTGGAAATCCGTCCAATCCACCCGGCCGGCTTTCCAGTTGTCTGATAAAAGTTCCAGACAGCCTCCCTGTCATCAGCAGATACTACAGCGGCAAGGTCCGGATGCCTTTCGAGATACCATTCATAATCAAAGTTTTCAGGTGTAATTCCTGCCTGTTCGGCATATACTGGTATGGAGTAGAACAAGCTTATCATACCAATCAACAGAGAGCATTTTCTTAAATTCCTTAATACCTTTCGTACACTTGTGTTCTTATTCATTCGTATGCTCCTTTCTCTTTTGACAAAGCAATAAGTTTATAAGAATTTTGTTTATGATCCTATTATAATGCCAGGAATAATGCGTGTCAATATTACAGCATGTTTGAAAATCATTCCCGTCTGCACGCTGTTACTGTTCACTCCGTTCCAGTAACAGGCAAAAATCCATGCAAAAATTGCAATACGAACTTCGTTCGTGGGCAAATGGATTTTTGCTTTTCAAGCTGTACGTTTTCTCACGGAATGCGCAGTTCAGCGCATTCCTGAACCGTGAACAGTAACTGCACGCTCATTACTATTCATGGATTGGGAGCAGCTCATAGTAACAATTTGGGGCATTTGCTTCGCCCATTACGCCTACGTTTTTTGACAATTATGAAGTAATATAACCTCGAAGAAATATCCTGCGCAATCTGTATCACTTTATTTTCCTACAGTTCCTAACGCACGCCTGATTTCGACATAATTTTAAGTATAACATATAGTTGCGTTCCTCTTGACATTTAGGTATACTGTATTTAAGAATAGATATGGATTTGGAAGAGCAGGGTATGGATATGGACCGTAATGTAATAGGAAACATAGGCGAACGGCGTTTTGAATTCTCTGTTACAGCAGGGAAATGCTGAAATAAAGCCTTTGAACAGTAATGTGAAAGACCAGAAAACAGTATAAAATTGTAAAAACTTAGGAGGGAAAATATATGAAGAGAAAAATTGTAGCAGTATTGTTGGTAATGTGCATAGTATTAGGAAATGGTGCGACAGCTTGTGCAGTACCAGAAAGGCAGGAAGACGGCACATTATTTGACAGTGATTATTATGCAGAGACATATCCTGACCTGATGCAGATATTCGGAAGGAATACCAGGAAGCTTTACCAGCATTACAAAAATTATGGGAAAGCGGAGGGACGTGTGGCGCTTCCACCCCAATATGTGTATCCTGAACTGCCAGCACCTGCATCGGGAGATGAATATACGGCAGATGAGGTGATAGCAATCTATCGCAACATTGTAGAGCTGAATGGCATAACATGGGATCCTTCTCTCAAAGGTAATTGGAGTGAGACTATCGGACAACATGATATCTTTGAGTGGTATAACTATGATGATGATTATACTGGCGGAGGCTGGGGAACTGGTTTTATAGATCCGCACAACGTTGAATGGGCGGCCTACACGGATTTGGAAGCATTTGCGATGGGAGACACTGTAGGACATCCGACTACAAGCTGCTATATGGAAGTATTGGGGTGGAGCGAAAGCATGGGAATGTATGAAATTGTGGCGTGGTGAGCATTTTCATATACGCAGCTGTTATACAAATATTCATTAGACTTTGTTAATTGGATATAGGGGATATATATTTTATAGATTTTTAAGCCCTTTTTATACAGAATAATGAAGAGGACAGAATTGAGTAAGAGTAAGATTGCTCAGTTCTGTCCTTTATTTATTAGTAAACGGTGGATAGCATGTACCTATCTAAAATCCGAGCAGTCCTGTATCATAGAATCAGAATTGCCTGGATAAATTTATCTTTGGCTATTTTTATCAGGTTTTCGGTAGTGCGCAGGGAGACTGGGGGAACATGGGAGTTTCATCATCCTCCCTGACGCGGCGGATCTGGTAATAATAATTAGCTTTTGTTATACCATTGTGGGAACATCATTGGATGATACTGATTCTCTCAGCATAGTTTTGGAAAACTTTAGAGACATTCAGAAATATATGAAATTTTATATTGCAACTGGAATAAAAAACAGGAAACTTGAAACCTAAAAAAGTTCAGGAATACATTTGGAAAGATAGTTTGCCCCTTTTGGACTTTTGGCCAATTCTGTCTCTTGTACACATTGATAGGAAATGTTAAAATTTTATTAAAGTATTATAAACAGGTGTAATTTATGAAATTGACAGTGAAATATTTTTTACAAGTACATAGGAGAACGTTGATTTGTAAGGATTTGATTATGGAATGCATACATAGTTGTTACAAATTATTCTAATATGCGGAAGAAAAACATAAACTTTTACAGAGAAAATCGATATGGCATAAATCTCCATGACGTATAATTGTTGTCAATTCAATTATATCATCACGAAGATTTATGTTTTTTTTATGGAGTTATAATTTATTTTTGTGAACAATTTAGAATGGAGGTACATGAGAATGTCAGAATTGGTGATGAAATGGGATGAGTTTATAAGCGCTTTGCTAAACATGCTTCCTGAGTTGGTGAAGGAACCAATTGTCTATGCAATTATATTTCTTGTTGTACTGGTTATTACAGCATTATGTTCAATTCCCACAAATAAGAATCGTGTCACACATAGTGTCCTGGGGCTGATAAGCTATTCGTTTAAAATATTGCTTGGATTTATCGGCAGCATATTGACAGCAATTGAAAGTATTACGAATTTTATTGATGTTGTGCGAGTAATTCTGCGTGGAAAATTGACAGAAGGGACACAGTTTCTCCTGTGCAATTATGCGATTGTTGCGTTGAGTGTAGCATCATTTTACACAACATTTAACGGTTTACTGCAAGTGTCAGACTGGTATATTTCAATACTGATCACTTTTGGTATTCAGGTGGGAATTCTTGCAATGTCAAGCAGAATTTCTCTCGAACGTAACAAGGGAAAGGCGAGAAAAAACCTTCGCACTGTGACATATGAATGGGCTGATGGGAAACAATGTGCAGGAATGATTTTAAATGATGATCAAATTAGGGCAGGAATACAAAAAAGAGTAAAGATTGATGAAGAGAAATCATTAGAAAATGAAGATGAAGGTAAGAAAAAAGAAACAATTCCAAAAAACTTAAAATATTATCTGATTTTGTTCTTGTGCATTGGAGTATCCAGCTATTTTTCTTACGTGCATTTTTATGAGAAGCTGGTTCACCCAGGTGCTCCTATGGATAATTATATGACTGCCATGAATATGGTTTCGGATATAGTGTCTGCGTATTCTTCTGATTTGGTTGAAGTGCAGGGAGTACTTCAGAAGTATTTACAAAATTACAATACACAGGTCAGAGAAGCTTACGCGGAATCGATTGGAATAGTACAGAAGAAAAATCAGTTTCAGGAAGAATTATTGGAGCGGATTCAGACGGCACGAACAGAGGTAATGGATATTGAACGGGATATTTCAGAGCTGAATAGAGAACGTATTTCCAAAGAAAATGAGGAATTTGCCAATCCAGGCGCGCAAGAGATAGAGGGACGGACTGCAGAGGAGATACAGGATGAGATTGAAATTTTGACAAAAAATAGATTATTGCCAGCGCAAGAACATTTAGAAGAACTTGAGGACGAATATAATGAACGGCAAAAAGAATTGAATGACGAAAGCGGATATTTGGATGTGCAGCAGCTCGGAAAAGCGTTAGGAGAGTTAGATGCGTTTTATGTGAATCCGTTGTATCTGAATAATGAGGGAATCAGTGAGGAATTACTGCTGGCGGACTTGTCTGCCTTGATGGAGTATGACATTGCGCATGCAGTAATTCAAGAAGGAGAAAGTGATGCGGCAAATGAGAAATACCGTAATCTGAGTATCGTTTTTAATAATTATGTTGGACTTAGCCGGTATTACGCAGAAAATGAAAATGTTGGAATGAATCCGATAGCAATACAGGAGGCACAACGGAATCAGGAGTATATAATCAGTGAATACCAGAGAGCAGTTGTAGAGGCAGAAAGAGTAGAAGACGAGAAAGAAAAAACTGAGGAGGCAGAAGATGAGAAAGAAGAGACTGAGGAGACAGAAGATGGGAATAAAAGAAACCCTGCAGATATTTTAAACAATGAGACAGCAGTGATATTAATGCAGATGATAGGAGAGCTGAATAGGATTCCGGTGATGGAGATTTGGAGTGATATTCAGGAAGAAGAACAGAGAAGTTTGAACAAGCTCGCAAATCATGATTATAATGAAAAACTATATGATTTATATCGCATTTCCAGCGGAAACATTAGCATCATGGAAGAGGCAGTTCGAATTAGAGGCAGCAAAAGATTAATAGTGGGTCTGCTTATGGTTGTGATGGCACTATTCGTGGATATTATGACATTTGTGCTTACGATAACAAAGAGCGCTGATAATTATGAGAATAAACTGCCACTGCTTAGAAAGATTATTTACACAATATTTTTTACGGAAGGGCTTTCTGAGGTGGAGAAGCATCTTGTAAAAGTAAGACGCTGGGTCGGCGGTATGTCACTTGCCATTGGTATGTTGCTGTTTATTGTCTATGATATTGTTACCGAAAGCAAGAACAATGCAACGAAAGCAGCAATTCTTGTGATCATGGTCATGGGGTGTGTACTGGCAGGATATTTGTTGATTTATGTTTATGAGAGGGTATGTGAGAGTCGCATGCACTGGAAAAATGAAAAAGCATATAAAGAGTTAATGTGCTCTCTCGATTACTATAATGTAAAAAGAGAGGATGCATTGCGCAAAAAATTGGACGAATGCATTGATAGCGGGAAAGAATTGACATTAGATACGGACAAGCTGAAAAAGCTGTGTGAGTTACTAGATACCAGTGAATTAGAGGAAGATCAAAATATATTGACACATAGGGCAAAATGTCTTCTGAAAGATATAGAGATTAAGCTATTGCTTCGGATAACCATGGAAAGTCAATACGCAGACAGGGGAGTTAGCACCCGACAACTCTTGAAAGCGGGATGGCATGAGTATGTCTATATGGCTGTATTAAAAGAAGATAGCGTTAGGACAAATTATTATAGTAAAGAATTTGCGGTATTAAAATCCCGTGAGCTGGTGTATTGTGTAAAAGAGAAGGAAAAAAATTATTATGTTCTTTCTGATCTACTTATGAAAATACTGTATGATTTAATTATGGAAGAAAATTCCGGGTCAGTACTTGACGCAGAACTTTCTTTTGCAGAGCATATATCCGATTACTATGAGGAACAGGAAATTTTATAGGAGGATACGGATGAATGGTAAATTATTAATGATTGGCTGGCGGTATTTGACTTTGCTGGCGGTTATCGTATTCGTATGTTGTGGATGTGAGAGAAATACAGTCGAAACGGGGAATATTCAAGACGCAGGGGTAATTGATGAGGAAAAGATGACAGAAAAAATATCTGAGCAAAAGGACGAAGATGGCGAGCAGTTGGAATGGAACGATGCAGATTCTATAATTCATATTCTTGTTGTGGTGGATACAAGTGGTTCTATGTCGAAAACTCATTTTATTATATGTGAGGTTTTGCAGCTTGTTGAGGTGTTAAGCCACATTAATCCTGCATTACAAGTGGAGTATATCAGCTTTGATGCAGATGGGGCAGAATCAGTACTGCGAGAAGAGATGGAGCAAAGATTTGCCTCCAAGGGTGAAACTTCCGTCTATAAAGGGATGGAGAAAACAAAAGAGTGGATTGACGAACATTGTAGTGATGCGGATTCGGATAGTAATAGAGTAGGGATAATCATATTGTCTGACCTGTTTTCTAGTAGAACGAAAAATAATGACTTATATAACAAAAAATCTGCGGAAGAAGAACAAGAAGAATTGAAGCAGTGGATGGAAGACTGGAAACAGAAAGAAGCAGAGGGAAAATTGAGCATGTGCTTTATTACATGGGAAAGTCTGACGCCGGGAGAGGAAAGGGAAAAGACATATGAATTCTTGGAAAAGGAAGATGGGAAAACGGATGAAGCTGTATTTCAAAGAGGCTTTCAGGTCGTAATGGATGCAGATGGGGATAATACCTTTTTTCTGAACAGTGAGGATATGACAGAAAAAGACGGGTTGGACACTTTGGAGAGGAATGCTATAAACCATTGTCTGCGTTATTTGGCGGAAATAGCTTTTGGAGAAGGCAACGTGAGTCAATGGGAGGAAAAGAAAAATGAGAAGTGGAAATCTAAGATTACATACAAAAAAAATGATTATTGCTATATGTTTCTGCAGATTAGCTATCCTGAGAGTGTCCAGAAGGATATGGTGAAAATCACAGGGATAAAGGACAAAGACGAACGAAATGCAATCCCGGAAACAATATCAGCTGAAAGGATTCTGGAAGGACAATATATGGATTTATATTATGTGAGCAATGCAAAACAGTATGAAGAAATCTATATTGAACCTGTGGAATGTATGGTATCGCGGTTTGGTGTGAAGGATTTTGATGTGGATATATCTGTAACAGAGAAAAAAGATAAAAGTGTTGAAGTAACAATAACTGTCGAACAGGGAGGCGACTATTGTTTGCCGAAAGAGTTTAAGGTGGAGTGTCTAAATAAAAAGGGAGATGTTATAAGTGTGTCCGAGTGCATAAAGATTAAAAAAATAAAAGAAGAATGCAAAGTCACATTAAATACGAATGAAGAGTCGCATAAAGTTAAAATATATTATTTGGATGATGACGGTAAATGGCAATTAGAGGCAGAAAGGGATGTTATATAAGGAGATGTTATAATGCTGCTTAGACAGGATAAGAAAAAAATGTTTTTATTTAGTTTAATATTTGTATTTGTCTTAATTGGGAATGAAGGGATACTGAGGTATCTCTGCATGTTTGCTGGTCTGTTGTTTATAGGTACAGAAGGGTACTATATGAAAAAAGTGCATGATGGGAAATTCTGTGGGGCGGTCTATCTTATACTGGTAGTAATTGGAATCGCATCACAGACTTTTCTCTCGGGATCGATTGCATATGGAGGTATTGTTGTTATCTTAATGTTTCTGGAATTATTGTTCTTGTATCTGACTCGTTATCCCTGTCCATCATGGAAATCTGTTTTTCTGAGAAACTGGATTGAGGATATCATATTTCTTGGTATCTGGAATACAGGAGAATACTTTTTTTGTAGGAAGAAATCTATGTCGGAGTGGAATCAGGCAATCAAATGTACGGCAGGGATTACAATGACAGCAATTGTGGTGGTAGTCATGACTATACTGGGAGTGAGTGCAGATTCGGTATTTTCTTTGGTGGTTTATTGTTTTCTGTCATTTGTCAGGGAGAATTTATATTTGCTCTTAATTATAGGTTTACTGGGATTTTGCTATTCTGTTGTGATTTATAATTTTGTGACAGGATTGGACAGAGGAATTTTGGAGGAGAATCCCCATTGGTATTATAAGACTATAGGTGCATCGAGAGGAAACAAAAGCAGTTTCACCTTGGAAGTTTTGTTAAATGACAAGTCAATTTTGGCTATATTGGGTTTTATAAGTATATTTAATGTCTTTCTATTTATTTGCTGTATGATATATTTTTGGCAGGAGGAAGGTTCTAGACAGATATTTATATATGAGGAACAATTTTATGCGTTGCTGGCGTTATTGGCAGTAGAAGGAAGTCTTTTGTACATAGTACGTGTGAAACTGCTGACAGGAAGAAAACCACAGGCGTTGGAGCTGCATTGGACACTGGCAATGTTAACAGCGGTGAGCTGCAGTTTGCCATGGGTGCTGGCTGTTATAATGTATATAATTGAAATTTATAACAAATTAATATTGTGGGAGAGAAGTGGTGGGGTGTATGTTCTGGTAGTGATAATTTTATTTTTGAATGAATACAGGAAATCCTGCAAGAGGGTATATAGAACGACAGATAAGGAATTGGTTACCTTCCGAACAGTATCGGTGCTTTTGGCAGTGCTGGTAGTATGGAATAGTGCGGTATTTCCTTTTTATAACGTAAATTTATATGAAATGAAGTATGACATGCAGGAGGTGCAGCGCGTTCAACCAGAGGAATTGAATATTAGTCAGATGGCAAAGGCTGGAAAGTATGCCATACCAGTATTGATTCGACTGTTGGAATGGGAAATGCCGTATGGGGATGAAGGGAAAACCGTTTCCCAGGAGGCCGAGGAGCAGCTATTGCAGATATATTATCAGGAAATAGATCGAGATAGTGTAAATGATATTATGACACAGGGAGAGTGGAACAGGTTGGAGGCGCTGCTAAACTTTATGAATGAGGAAGCTAGCTATGGAATTGGTTTTCGGGGGTATTGCCGAGAGAAACTGAGAGGAGTCATTTTACGCCGGAATGCGGTTCGGTAATGAAATTCCAAATCACCAAATCTCCAAAAAAGGCAAAAAAATAATTTTTGGACAACTCTGTCCCTTGCCTATTCTTAAAAAAGTTATATCATTAAAATATAGAGTCTTCCAACAAGGGTTCGGCTGACAAAGAAATAATACCTATAGGT
>CAMWXA010000115.1 GCA_947178035.1 uncultured Lachnospiraceae bacterium
GGAATATAAACATGAAAAATTTAAGTTTTACAACAAGAATAATTATTTTTATGATAGGTATTGGTGTCTTGGGAGGGTTTGCTTCTGTTGTGGTTGATTGGGCATTCTACATATCAGTAGGCGCATTTTTAGGAGTGTTGTGCATGCTTGGATATAAACTTTATATAGCATTATTTTCCAATAAGTAGAGTAGAAAAGGCAGGCAGATAGTATGGATGCTGAAATGCAAAGGTGGGTATGTAATTATTGTGGAAGAAAGCTTACTATTAACAAGAAGTGTGGAAGGCCATCGCCAGGAGTTTGCACGAGAAAGGCGAAGAATAAAGCTGGTATGCCTAAGCCGCATAGCTGGGTAAAAGACAAATAAAGATTTATCAAATTGGAAGTTTAGTGTAAATATAAATTAAAATCGGGAGGAAGTTTTAATATGGCATTATTTGATAAAGAATCTATATCGGGAGCATTGGGAAAAGCGAAAGGATTGGCCGGGAAAGCAGCAGAAGCAGCTAAGACAGGAATGGAACAGACCAAAACAATGGTAAATGAAAAGATGGAACAGTCTAAACAGAGCAAACTTCCACAGGAAGGTGGTTTGATTCGTTATGAGGTAACATATAAAGGTGGTCATCCAGATTTCCAGTTAGAGAAAAAGAAAAGTCCCTACATAGTGCTTGACATTATGCCTGACAGGTTTAGCTTTTTGGCAAAGCCACAAAGTGAGGACTGGTTTACAGGATTTGAGATTCCATATAACAAAGTTATTTCATTGGAAATTGTTGAAAGGGTTATCAGCAATACAGAAATGTTATTGAGCAGTAGCAATAACAACAGTGATTTAAAGCAAAAGAATGTAATAGAGATCAAGTATCTGGATGAAGCAGGGGATGAGTATGTTGTAAGGAATGAGATGCTTACAGGATTCACCGTCATGGGACAGGCAGGAGTGTGTCAGGAAATGCTTGATTTACTTCGCACGAAAGGCATTATGAAACAGTTTAAGGGAACAGAAAACAATCAATCTAATAACGCCTCTGGTGGGGATGATGTACTGAAGCAGATAGAGAAGCTGGCTTCCCTAAAAGAAAATGGAATTATTACTGAGGAAGAATTTAACCAGAAAAAGGCGGTTCTTCTGGAAAAACTTTAAAAGTTTACTGAGTTGCTTGTTTGAGAGCTGTTCTGTGATGAACAGCTCTTTTGCTATGCTATAAATTAATATCAGTCGTTTGATAGAAGTTTATATTTCAGGATAAGACAACGGATGTTGTGATTGCTGTATTGAAATAGCTGAAAATGTTAGGGGCTTTACATGTTGATAACAGAAGAAAAAATTATAGTTGAAATGAGCTTGTCGAGAAATTTCCTGACAAGTTGACGAGTTTGTAATTGGCTGTTATCAAAGTAACAAGAATATCAACTATGAGAGAACTACAAAAGGAAGTGGGTGGGAATTGTAAATGTCGAAGATTTTGAGTATGCAGTTCAAGAGTTGACAGTTCGTTTACTGTTAATAAATTTGCATTGCAGGAAAAGATATCTGATGTTATGATTAAATTAAAAAGGCAGTGATTATAAATAAGGGTAGATGTTGTAAAATTGGAAATATGATATTACGGATTTTGAGGAGGACATCATTTGTTAAAAGAATTAGAAAAAAATGGTTTATCTGTGCAGATTCTTCGAAAATTATCTTACAAAAGCAAAATGGGCAAAAGCCTTGTGAACAGTCTGAGGAAATTCGATAAGGAAATTTTGTTCAGAGAAGTTTCCGAAATGATAAGATTTTATCAGGAAGTGGATATATTGGATAATGTGGATTTAGATTATCGTATTAAAAGTGAGGATTCCTGCATAAGGAAGTACAATAAGTTTTATCCCGAGATGAGATTGGAAAAAGTATTTAATGATATTTTGGGTTTTCGTATGCTGACGGACAGTTATGATAGTCTGCTGAAAGGTGAGATTCCCGAAGAAGCACGGGTTGTCGATATGAGCCATGGAAAGGCGAATGATGACGGGTATCGTGGAGTACATATTTATTTTCAACCAAGTCATTTTTATTATCCAATAGAAATCCAGGCAAATACTTATTATGACAGGCAACTGAATAATTGGCTACATAAATATCTGTACAAGAGGGAATATTCTGATTCTGTAGGCAGGATGTTGCGTAGTGAGTATGAAAATGGTAAAATATTAAATGAGCAACAGCTGGAGGAGGTGTTAAGTCATGTGTTATCTCATAGCAAAAGAGTTTGACAAAAAAGGTTGCATTGCAGTAAAAACCAAACATGGAAAAGCATTGGCGGATTTTACGGAAAAGCTTCAAAAACAAATAGGCAGAAATGGTGTGCAATTAGTTACGATTAGCCGCCCCAGTGCCTATGGAGAATATGAACCTTATGAAATCATGGAAAGTAAGGAAAAGTTTGAGGAACGCGTGTTGGGTTTAGGGAATGTCTATGGAAAAAACAGTTTCAAGTCTTAATTTCACAATTGAAAATATTCCTACATTACAGGAATATAATTATGAAATGACAAAGAAGTGACAGGCGAGGACAGAATACATTATTCAATAAGGTTGGACAGTATTTCAATATGGGATTGACGAAATAAGGATTTAAGAAGTGCTTTGTGGGATGAAAGATGGGTTGTCTATCAATCATTTCCATAGCACAAAATAAATTAGCAGTGATAGATGTATCACAGACCATCAATAGCGGCACAGGCTGCATATGACAGGCAGTGTGCAGAAAATTTATTATCAACGAAACAAAAACGGAATATGGGATACCGCCGACTAGAGCGTGTTTGAAAAATGCTTTCTGCCAGATGTGCGTCACAATTTGTGGGAGATTTGTGCCAAATGAAGGGCGCATAGTGGGCTATGTAACCTGAATTTGGCGCAAATATCACGCAAAGTGGGACGTGCAGGTGGTAGGAATGATTTTTCAAACACGCTCTAGGAAGCGGAGGATGGGCAGGATATCATTATGCGTCTCAAAAAACGCCATACACCGGTTATCCGGGAAGCGGGGGACGTAGCAGCTATAAGTATGCGCCACGAAAGCCAGTAAGAAAAAAGGGTTCCAGTACCCTGCAGATGGCAGGAACTGCCGGTGCAAAAACGGCTTTAGACCAGGTGGAAGGAGGAGATGAGCTTTATGATGCCTGCATGACTGCGGATTTTCTCACAAAACCAGTAAAGGGCACGGCACAGTCAGTAAAGTGTGCAGGACAGCGGATAAAAAACACGGTCAGTCCGGCATGGTGTCTGGAAAAAAACACGCTAGAGATTTACAGGCTGAAAATGTAAAGAATATTCAGCAAGCTGAGGGATTTGCATCCGGAATGGCGCACAAAGCAAATCATCCGGCTGTAGTAAAAAATATGGATGCAGCACAGAGTCTTTCCATGTCAGGCATTCATAAAAGAGATGCAGGCAATATATTTTTAAGCAGCGCAGGGACAGGAGTTTTGCTTCCAGACAAAACAGCTTATGGTGCGCAGGCTGCATCAGAAAAACCGGCATGGGAAAATATGCATGGAATGGCGGGGGAAGGTTCCGGAAGGACTGCAAAAAAGAAAGCACAAAAAAATGCACGCCGCACCGCCCATAAAGCAGTAAAAGAAATTCCCAAAAAGACTGTAAAAAAGGCATCGGAGGAAACTGCAAAAAAGGTGGCAAAGGAGACCGTAAAGCAGACAATAAAGGTGGCGGCATCTGCAGCAGGAACGGCGGCAGGAACAGCAGCTGCCGGCGCGGGCGGGCTCCTTACAGGCATTGCGGCCGGGGAGGCAGCCGGCATAAAGCTGGACAGGCACGGCATGAAGGTCTCCACGAAAAAGCGCATGATACAGCTCTATGTGGCGAAACTGAAACAAGACGAAAACCACGACAGTATTGCGAAGGCAGTAAGGGATATTGTCATGATGCGCTTTTTCACGGCCGCAAGATATGTAACGAAATATACGGCGCTGTCCCTTGCGGCGGTGTTCCTGATGGTGGCATTTCTCACAGTCCCGGTCATATCCACGCTCGCAGTCATCTACAATTCCCCGCTTGCAGTCCTTTTTCCCTCCATCTCTTCGGCAGAGACAGTGCAGGAAGTACTGTCAGGATACATGGCGGAATTTAACAGGGACATAGAAAACGAGATGGGGAGCACCACTGGATATGACCGGGCTGAAAAAGTTTATGCCGGTTATAACGGGAACGGCGTGCCGGATAATTTCTGTGATATCCTTGCAGTCTACATGGTAAAGTACGGAAACGGCGACACTGCAGCAGACATGACCGGCAAAGCAAAACAGAACCTGAAAAAAGTATTTGATGACATGTGCAGCTGCAGCACTTCCAGCGGTACAGAGACGGAACAGGACGAAAACGGGAATGATGTTGATTACAGGGTAAAATGTGTGAACGTGACACTCAAAACATATCACGACATGATAAGCATATATGGCTTTGATCCGGAAGAACAGGCGATGCTTGACGAATTGATGAAACCGGAATATATGAGTTCCCCTGTGTACCAGGATACAGGCGGCGGTCAGGAATTGGATCCAGAGAGATACCAGGCAGTACTAGATGCGGTTTCTGATGCAAATGGGAAAAGGGTGCTGGAATTTGCGCTGTCAAAGGTCGGGTATCCATACAGCCAGGCGCTCCGAGACGACGGGGAACACTTTGACTGCAGCTCGCTTGCCTATTATGCATGGCGGCATGCAGGCGTGAGCATTTCCTATCAGGGCTCAACAGCGGCCGCCTATGAGGGAAAACTCTGTTATGAAAATGACTGGCTGGTGCATTATGGGAACATGCAGCCGGGAGATCTGATTTTTTACAGTTATGAGAAGAACGGGCGGTTTATGAATATCAGCCATGTTGCCATTTACGCAGGGGACGGCATGGTTGTAGAGGCGGCAAACAAGCAACTCGGCGTCGTATACCGCCCGATACAGGGAAAGAGCAGCATTGTCATGGTCGGGAGACCGAGGTAAATGTTTCTGAGATGCTGGATAGTCAATATTATGAGAGTACTAATGGCAGATTCTATTTGCCGCAGGTATAAATTGACAATAAATAAATTTAGAGAAGGAGGCAGTGCAGATGGCAGATAAAGAAAACAGCAGTAAAAGTGTGTCCACAAAAGAGATTATTAAAAATATGGAGTACCTGGTTAAGCTGCTTTATAAGGAATGGGAGCGCAGCGGCAGAACAGCGGCGGAGGCAGTCATTAAAACCAGCGATCTTCCCACAGTTTCAAAAAGGACAGCCGCCGCCATTATGGAAAGGCAGGCACGGCTTGAAACAGCGGAAATGACCTTTAAGCAGAGTATGGAGCTTTCGGGGGAGAACTTTATATTGCTGCGTCTTGCACGAAAAATGGAAAAGCATATTTCCCGAAAGTGAACTTTGTACGTTACGCTGACGATTTTATTGTCACGGGCGAAAGCAGGGAGATTTTGGAAAATGGTGTGCTTCCCATTATCCGTGGATTCTTGTCAGAGAGAGGGCTAGAACTGTCGGAAGAAAAGACAGTCATTACCCATATCGAAGATGGGTTTGATTTTCTCGGAAGCAATATAAGGTGGTACAAAGACAAACTTTTGATTAAGCCGCCCAAAAAGAATTATAAAGCCATAGTAAGCAAGATAAGGGAGATAGTCAAGAAAAATCCGTCCATGAAACAGGAAGATTTGATACGGAAATTGAATTCGATTATCCGCGGGTGGGTGAATTTCCACAAATACAATGTTTCGTCACAGGCATTTGAAAGATTTGATTTTGACATGTGGAGATGCCTGTGGCAGTGGTGCAAACGCAGACACCCTAAAAAGAGCCATAAATGGATAGCAAAGAAATATTTCAGACAGGTCGGCACAAGGAACTGGACATTCAGCGTTAAAACGTCCGATTCGTTTGAACTCAATCTGATTTATGCCACTGATACAAATATCGTAAGGTGGCTGAAAACAAAATCAGAAGCGACACCATTTGATGACAGATTTACAGGTTATTTTGAAGAAAGGGATACGGAGAGAATGTTTCGTGAAATCAAAGGCAGAAAGAAACTAAATGCCCTCTACAAAGCACAAAAAGGAATCTGCCCTATATGCGGCGGTGCTATCACCGTAGAGGAAGGGTACAGAATCCATGAAGCTATGGGGAACGATTATAAGATAATAAGAATTTTAGTAGATGCAGGCTGTCACAGAAAACTGCATTACTCGAAAAACGTTGTTGAACCGCTCTGGTGATACAGGGCTTATAAGTGCTTGAGCCGTGTGAGGGGAAACTTTCATGCACGGTTCTTAGAGGGGAAGACGGTAGTAATACCGCTGACCTACTCGACCGCTGGTAGAAAACAAGCAGCGTTTTATCTCACAGGTCATGACGAGCAGGGCAGTATCGCGTACCTGCGAGGATATCGACGAGGCGACGCTTTCCTATGCGGAAATCAAGGCCGTGGCTACCGGGAATCCCAGAATAAAGGAAAAGATGCAGCTTGAAAACGATGTGCAGCGTTTAAAAGTCCTAAAATCCAGCTATGACAGGCAGCACTATGCCCTCGAGGATAACATCATGATCCATTTCCCGAAAAAGATCACGGAGGCACAGGTGCGGCTTACCTGTATGCGTGAGGACATCGCAGCGGCGGAGGCGGCATTTATGACAGAGCCGGATTTTTCCATTACGGTAGGGAATAAAAGATACACGGAGCGTGCGGAGGGCGGCAGTGCAGTGATGGAGGCGGCCTGTGAATGTGAGAAGAAGGAGACGATACATGCGGGAAAATACAGATGTTTTGAACTTTATCTGGAAAAGGATGCTTTCGGAAATAAAAGCATGATCCTGCGCGGAAGGACAGACCACCGGACAGACCTGTCGTCAAGCCCCGTGGGAAACATGGTAAGGCTAGAGAACGTCGTGGAGGGCATGAAACAGATCGCAAAAGACCTGGAAATAAAGATTGAGCAGTACCAGCGCGACATGGAGCAGTCAGAGCAGGAATATGGGAAACCATTCCAGCAGGAGGAGGAGCTGGCGGAAAAACTTGCCCGCCTGAATGAACTGAATGCGGAGCTTGACCTGGAAAACAGGACAGTGCAGGATATGGTTCCGGCAGAAGACATCATACCTGGTAATGACAGGGCAGCGGAACCCGGGACAAAACCTGGAACAAAACAGAGGGGGAGATAGAAGAGCATAGATTTTAATAAATTCTTTATCAATTATTTTCAGGATGCGCAGTCCGGGGGAAAACAGAACTGCCCGCCAGAAGGGAGAACAGGATGGAAATGACAGCAGATACACAGCTCACAAATGACCAGTAGGTGATGGAGCTGATTAAGCTATTAAACCAGAACAATTTAAAGGCAGCCGCCAACAATATATTCGAGATGGCGGCGTATGTTGACGCCATGAAGAAAAAGATGGACTCCGTGATCCAGGAGCTTGCGTCTGTAAAAGACCAGCTCCACAGAATGGAGGCGCGAGACGCCGAAAAAGGTCTGAAACAGACAGTCCAGAGGGCAGTGGATAAACTGGAACAGGGTTATCATGCCGTGAAAGAAAAGATTTCAGATGTAAAATCAGCGATTAAGCAAAAAGCAGGAGAAATCGCGGCCGCTTTCAGGCAGAAAGGGAAAGAAGCCTTAAACAAGGCAGCGGAATTTCTCGGGATTAAGAAAAAACTACAGGATATCAAACAGAACGTGCAGAATACCATAACAGAAGTGGATAAAACAATCGTAAAGGCAGACACCTTCGGCACAGGTATGAGGGAAGCAGGACAGAAAATCGCCAACGCTTTCCGTGCCCTCGCGGATAAGTCTGAAAAAGAATACGGGGAAAAGAACTGTTCTAAGACAGGACTGGTTAGGAAACCATTTGAGGCAAAAAGAAAGCTGCTGTCCGGCATTTTAAAGCTTGCCGACGCAGCCATAGAAAAAACAGAACAGCTTGCCGCAGATGCGAGACAATATCAGACGGATAAGGCAGGACAGGAGAAGGAAAAACACACAAAAACGGAAACAGCGATTCCAAGTCCATATACGGCGGAATCTGGATATCAGTACGATGTAGATGCATTTGAGATGTCTATAAATAATAATGCAGGAACAGCGATGGATTACAGAAAAAGAACGGACAAAAATTTGACGACTGTAAAAAGCAGATAGAAGAAAGGGCATGGGGATTAAATCTCCATGCCCTTTTATATATAGTTTAAATCAGATGATGTTCACTGCCATAAAAGTATTGATTATTTGGTCAGTTTACCATTACCAACTCCAGATAACGACAGAACAGTGAAATCCGAGAAAAAGCATGGTATAAGACAGAAGAGAAGAAAGATAAATACCCATTAGCATGGTATAAGACAAAAGAGAAAGCAGATAAATACAAATATCTTTATTGTTGGACTGGAAATCTCTGGTTTTATGAGCAATCCCTTTCTGGTTATTTGTAATCATATAAGTATTTCAGGTATTCCAAGGCGCTGTCTGTGCGCGGTGAATTTGCAACGATGCCCAAATAGACCGGTTCGCCAAACCCAGCGTTTTCAACCAGTTTTGTCCGCGACAGGTCGATGCCGTAATTGTGTTTTTCGGTCACCGCATGATACAGTGCGGATTTATCAGACAGCAGTTCATCCTGATTGTCCTCGAGTATGACAATGTTGACGACAAGATCCGGCTGTATGATACCATATAAGCCGGAGTCTGCCTGTGAGATCAGCTCACTGAGGTCATATAGGTAACCATTTTGTGAAAATGCATCAAATGCCTCCCTGTTCATGAGAACGACGTCAAGCAGTTCTCCGTCAATCATGGCAAGGATTTTCATGCGTGATGCATAAGTGTATTGATGATATTCACTCAGTTCATTATCTGTCAGGTATAGTCCGCTATATAATTCTAATTTGTTTTTGGATGAATCAAGGTTCATATAGTTTAAAAAATCCCTGCTGAGTCCTTCTGTCAGTATCTCTCCGGCATTCACATTGACAAGTGCGGCATATAGGATGCTTTCTTTATAAGTAAGATGATTGTATAGGATATAGGAGAAGATATACAGCAGTATACCAAGGACTGCAAGCGGAAGCTTATAATAATCCCAGATATACTGCAGTCTGGTTCTGCCTTTCAGTGTTTTGAGGTTTTTGTCCCACAGTGTTTTCATATGGATTCACTTTCCTTTGTTTTGGAGGTCGGGGGAATCTTACTGATCGTATCTGTTACCCCGTCAGCCATTTCCTGTTTTTCCTGACAGAGCAACAGGATATTGGAGAGCAGGAAGGAGCAAAGCAGCGCGCATAGTCCTTCGCCGAAAATGAGGATGGGTGTGAAAACATTGATGGCGACGAACGCCATTATAAAGTATATCACTGCCATAAGCGCCGTGCAGAGCAAAAAGCGCATACCGAGCAGGATGGCATTTTTGAACATGGCTCCGATAGTGTTATCAAATCTCGCAAGCAGCGGAAATATATACATCAGTATGATGGCATACGCGGCAGCGGCAACAAGAAAAACGGCTGTGGCGACAGTCCAGAAAGCATTCTCAAACCTCATGTGGTAGAATATATATCCGTCAAATCCAAGAATGAGCCCTACAGAGAGAAGAATGAGCCAGATGATGGTGCCCTGTTTGAAATTTTCCCTAAATGAGTGGAAAAAAGCTTTTGTCAGGCTGCCTTCCTCGTTTTTAGCAACTTTCAGTGATACATAGAACAGCGCGGTAGTTGAGGCACCGATTGTGACAATTGGCAGGCAGCAGACCAGCCACAGAATATTCAGATAGGCGCTGTAGGTTAACTTGGTAATAAAGTTCATCACGGGTCCATCAGGACTTAAGATACCACGCATAAAAATGCTCCTTTCTAATTTGAATATGCGACTGTATATAAAATATCAATCCTCGGTTGATTCCCTGTAGATCAGGCTGGTCTCCGTATAAATTCTGCGGAAGTTCAGAGACGGTTCCTTGATTCTCGACATGAGAAGGTGAACAGCGGAAAAACCCATGATCTGGCTGTGGATATGAATCGTAGTCAGAGTGGGGGAGGTCACATGCGATTCCGGGGAATCGTCAAACCCGCACAGGTAGACATCCTGCGGCACGCGTATTCCCAATTGTTTGAAAATGTTCATGGTGTCCACGGCAGCAAAGTCATTTGCACAGATAAACACATCGGGCAGTTTTTCCAGTTTCTGAATTTCTTTCAGCAGATATTCACGGTAGAGCTCATATCCTGGGATCTTGGCTCCTTTCTGGTTTGCAGTAATACAGTATTCCTGGGGGCAGGAGAGTCCGGAGCGAAACATGGCATTCCGGTATCCCAGAAAGCGTTCATAAAAAGACTGGCAATGCATGATATCGCCAATAAATCCGATGCGTTTCTTTCCCCTGCGGATCATTTCATGTACAAAACAGCCAATGTTTGTCTGGTTATCCATATAGAGACAGTCCGCTTTCAGTGGTCTGTCGAGATCTGTTACCGGTGTATCCACAAAGAGTATCGGCGTGTCGAGTCCGCAGAGCATATGGCAGTAGTTTTTGTCAAACATTTCAATACAGATGATTCCAGCAGTCCTGTCTTCATTATAGGAACCCGGGAGAGACAGGCTTTCGATCTCGTGTTCCTGCAGCCGGTGCATGGTGAAACTGTAGCCCATGTTGGAAAGTTCCCGCTGGAATTTGTCCAGCATGGTGGATGCGAAATGGGAGCTTCCTATAAAATTGGAAGTAAACAAGGAAATTTCTCTTTTATCCGTTTCCGGCGGGAGACAGACCTCGGGTTTGCCGGAACCATAGATATTGACATAGGAAAACTGTTTATAGCCCATTTCGACCGCCTTTTTTAAGACACGTTCCCGCGTGGCATCAGCCAGAAGTCCTGTATTATTGATTGCCTTGGATACGGTGTTGCGGGAGACACCAAGTTCATCTGCGATATCCTGGATGGTGACACGGTCAGCCATGGAAGATCACATCCTTTCTTATTTTTATAATATCTGTTTTATAATATCTGTAGTAGTTCAGTTTCAGTACAATGATGTACATTTGGTGCGTTGTGCGCAGTGGAAACAGGATTATTTTATGTATATCGGATTGAACGACTATAAAGACTATTAT
>CAMWXA010000116.1 GCA_947178035.1 uncultured Lachnospiraceae bacterium
GTTTCATTCATGAAATTAAAGAGACTTATGGCGCTTGGTATGGCAGCAGTTATGACAATGTCTTTGACAGCATGCGGTGGCGATTCCAACGACAACACAGCAACAAACAACAACACATCATCCAACAATGACACAGCTGCGGGCAACACGGCCGATAATAGTACAGCAAGCACTGACAATACAGCAGGTGGAGACAGCGCAGTACCTACATATGCATCCATCAAGCTTGGCGAGGATTACACAGATCTTACAGCATCCATCAAGTTTATACACCACAAGACAGACCGCGAAGGCGATGGTACTATGGCAAATCTGATTGCAGAGTTCAATAAAGTATATCCGAACATTACTGTTGAGACAGAGGGAATTACGGATTATGCTGGTACGTCACTGCTAAGACTTCCGACAGGTGCTGACTGGGGCGACATTATGTTCATTCCGACAATCGACGTGGCTGACTATCCCGAGTATTTCCAGCCATATGGAACAGTGGAAGAGATGTCAGAGCTAATCAACTTTGCAGATAACTGCAAGCTGGACGATTACTGCTATGGTATCGGATACATGGGAAATGCACAGGGATTACTTTATAATAAGAAGGTATTTGCAGATGCAGGCATTACAGAGCTTCCCAAGACACCAGATGAGTTTATTGCAGCACTCCAGTTAATCAAGGACAATACTGATGCAATCCCTCTTTACACAAACTATGCGTCAGGCTGGGCGTTAGGCGGACAGTGGGATGCACTTCTTGGAGCAATCACAACAGGTGATACAGCATGGTTGAACCAGAAGTTTACACATCAGGCTGAGCCTTTTGCAGACAATGGAGACGGCACAGGTGCATATGCACTGTATAAGATTCTGTATGATGCAGTGGCGCAGGGACTGACAGAGGAAGATTATACCACAACGGACTGGGAAGGCTGCAAGGGCATGATCAACAGAGGCGAGATCGGTACAATGGTGCTTGGCTCATGGGCAATCGCACAGATGAAGGATGCGGGTGACAATCCAGATGATATCGGTTATATGCCGTTCCCGATTTCCATCAACGGACAGCAGTATGCGACAGCAGGTCCGGACTACAATTATGGTATCAATGCAAAGGCGTCCGATGAGAATAAGACAGCAGCGATGGTATTTGTAAAGTGGATGGTTGATGAATCTGGCTGGTGTGATTTGGAGGGCGGATATCCGATTTCCAAGTCAGCAGAGACTTCCTTCGTGTTTGACGGCGTCAACATCGTTACAAACGATCCAGCTCCGGATGATGAGGCGGATCTTATGAATCAGATGAACGCAGCATCAGAGCTGAATTTCAACAACGGCGGAGATGCCAGAGTACAGAAAATTGTCGAGGCAGCAGCGGCAGGTACTCCATATGAAGATCTTACGGCAGAGTGGACACAGAAGTGGAATGATGCACAGTCCTCTCTCGGCGTGGATGTGACCTATTAATGCAGATTAAGAAAACCTTGATGGATTGGCCTGCGGCGTGCTGCAGGCCAGCCATTCCAAAAATAAGAGAGCGTTTATGAGAAGAAGGAGGAAAGTGCTTTATGGCAGCAACGACAGCGGCGAAAGATTCCGGGAAATCTTTTAACTTAAAGAAGTGGGCAAGGAGCAGAAGTGGCCAGCAGGCTATTATCATTGTTACTTTTTCACTGATTCCCCTGTTACTCCTGTTAGTGTTTACATATTATCCGTTTGTGGAAATGTTTAAATTCAGTTTCTATGACAGGGATTATATTAAGGTAAGGAGCTTTGTTGGGCTTCAAAATTATGTGGATGTATTTAAGAGAGACGACTGCTTTAGGGCACTGTGGCTGTCCCTCTACTATATGGGCGGTGCGATTGTCCAGCTGGCACTGGCACTGTACTTGGCTACGATTTTCAGCTTTGGGGTAAAGGGCGGCAATTTTTTCAAAGGATGTATGTTCTTCCCTTATCTGATTAACGGTATTGCGATTGGTTTTATCTTTAAGTTCTTTTACACAAGAGGCTTTGTGTTTGATACGGTTCTTCAATGGATTGGATTTGACCTGGAAAACCTTCCCTACTGGCTGCGTGATACCAGAATCAACAATGTTTCCCTGGTAGGAACGAGCGTGTGGAAGTATTTTGGACAGAATATGGTACTGTTTATCGGTGCGATGATGTCAGTGGATTCCTCCCTCTATGAGGCGGCGGATTTGGACGGCGCCAATAAATGGCAGCAGTTTAAATATATCATGCTCCCAAGTATCAAGACAATTGTCATGCTGAACCTGATTATGTCTATCACGGGTTCTCTCAGCGCTTTCGAGCCTCCATTTGTTATCATGTCGGGCGGTGCAAACGGCACAGCTACATACTTTGTCAAGATGCATGAGATTGCCCACACTTCGAGGAAAGTAGGCCTGGCATCTGCCATGGCGATTGTGCTGCTTTTGATTATATTTGCTGCAACCATTTTACAGCAGCTGTTCTTCAAGTATGTATTTAGAAATGCGGAGGACGAAGACAAATCAGCAGCGGCAAAACGGGAAAAGAAACTTGCAAAATTAAGAGCAAAGGAGGGAGGCAGATCATGACAGCTGTAGAGAAGGTAAAAAAATATCTGTGGATTTTTATAAAATATTTTTCAATGGTATTTTTCTCATTTGTGGCGTTGCTTCCAGTGGTATCCTGTATCATCACGGCATTTAAGACAGAGGAAGAGTATCAGACAACGAATGTGATGACACTTCCTAAGAGCTGGCTGAATTTTGAAAACTTTTCAGGCGCTTTTCAGACAGCAGGTATGGGAAGGGCATTCATTAACTCGGCAATCGTGGTCGTAGTGGTAGTGGTAGGATCGGTTATGGTAGGTTCCATGCTTGCATATGTATTGAACCGTTTTAAGTTCCGCGGGAACGGGCTGATCCGCAATCTGTTCCTCTTTGCGACACTGCTTCCGGGTATTGCGATGCAGGTTGCAACATACCAGTTGATGTATTCTATCGGTTTCATTAACCATCTGTATGGATATATCATTCTGATGATGGGTACGGATGTTATCTCGATTTATGTGTTTATTCAGTTCTTTGAAAATATATCGATTTCACTGGATGAGTCGGCCTATATGGACGGGGCAAGCTACTTTACGATTTTCTTCAAAATTCTGTTCCCGCTTTTGAAGCCGGCAATTGTGACTTGTATGATCTTAAAAGGTGTCGGCGTATACAATGAATACTACAGCGCCATGCTCTATCTGTCAGACAAAAAGCTTCAGACAGTTGCAATGTCCCTGTATACGTTCACCGGACCGCTTGGAAGTCAGTATAACCTGATTTGTGCAGGTGTTATCATCAGTCTGCTCCCGGCACTGATTATCTTTATTGCATTCCAGAACCAGATTTATTCCGGTCTTACGGCAGGTGCTGTCAAGGGTTAAATATTGGGATTGATAGATACTGCATCGTTTGTGCGGAAAAGAGAGCGATGCAGTATTATTATAGGAAAAATTAGATTTTACTACTGAAATTTAGGAGGCTTATTATGGCTAAGTCAGAAATGCGCTCGGAGGTGACAAGACACCTCACACAAGATATCATACCATTCTGGAAAAGCCTGCGGGATGACGAGAATGGCGGTTATACAGGTTATCTTGGGTATGACCTGAAAGCGGATAAAAAGGCAGTCAAAGGCTGCATACTCAACAGCCGCATCACCTGGTTCTTCGCGAATGCGTACACGCTCTTAAAGGACGAAAGTCTCCTGGAGGAGGCAAAGCATGGTTTTGCATTTTTGAAAAATGCATGCTGGGATAAGAAAAATGGTGGTGTGTACTGGTCGGTCAACCATGACGGAACGCCTGCGGAGACATTGAAGCATACATACAATCAGGCTTTTTGCATCTATGCGTTGTCATCTTACTATGAGGCAGGCGGGGACAGGGAAGCGCTTGACATGGCATACCAGCTTTATGACCTGATTGAGGGAAAGATGCGTGACGAGCTGGGATATAAAGAAGCTTTTGACGAGGCTTTTCATGAGATTGACAACGAAAAGCTTTCGGAAAACGGTGTGATGGCGCAAAAGACGATGAACACACTCCTCCATGTATTTGAGGCTTACACGGAGCTCTACAGGGTTGATCACAGGGAAGAAGTAGCAGACAGGATCAGATGGATGATGGATATTATAGCAACAAAAGTTTACAACCCAGAGCTGCACCGTCAGGAAGTGTTTTTTGATGACAAGTGGAATTCCATCATTGATTTACATTCCTATGGACATGATATCGAGACAGCGTGGCTTGTGGATCGCAGTGCTGCGGTTTTGAATGACGATGCTTACGAGAAAAAAATGTCACCTGTCACAAAGGACCTGACAGAGCAGATATACAAAGTGGCTTTTAACGGTTCGTCTCTTGCCAACGAGTGCGAGAAAGGCGTTGTCAATGACTGGCGTATCTGGTGGGTGCAGGCGGAGACTGTTGTGGGATTTCTGAACGGATATGACAGAACCGGGCGCGGGGAATATCTCGATGCAGCGCAGAGCGTGTGGGAATTTATCCAGAAGCATCTGATTGACAGGCGTGACGGATATGTGGCTGGCAGGGAGTGGTACTGGAGGGTGAGGACGGACGGCTCACCGGACGAGACGCAGCCGATTGTGGAACCGTGGAAGTGCCCATATCACAATGGCAGAATGTGTTTTGAAGTAATAAGGAGATTAGGCGATGACAAACAGGCTTTTTGAAGAAAACAAAGCAACCGTAATGAAGCGGTATGAGGAGACCATAAACCGCAGGAATGTAAAGAGTGATTTCTACAATGGTATTTACGACCGGTATGAGTATCCAGTGCTGACGCGCGGCCATATTCCTCCTTTCTGGAAATTTGACATGAATCCCGACACCAATCCCTATTTTATGGAGCGGCTTGGCGTGAATGCGGTGATGAACTCTGGCGCGATTGAACTGGACGGCAAGTTTTATCTCGTGGTGAGAGTTGAAGGAAATGACCGAAAGTCATTTTTTGCGGTAGCGGAGAGCGACAGCGGTATCGACGGTTTTCGCTTCTGGGATTATCCCGTTTTGCTTGATGATGTGTGCCCGGAGGAAACAAATGTTTATGATATGCGTCTCACAAAGCATGAGGACGGATACATCTATGGTGTGTTTTGCTCCGAGAGCAAGGATACGGCGGTAAACGACCTGTCAGCGGCAGTCGCGGCAGCAGGTATCGTGCGCACAAAAGACTTAAAGACATGGGAGAGACTTGACAACTTAAAGACGCTGAATTCCCCACAGCAGAGAAATGTCGTTCTGCACCCGGAGTTTGTAGATGGAAAATATGCATTTTACACCAGGCCGATGGATGATTTTATTGATACGGGAAGCGGCGGCGGAGTCGGATTTGGCCTCTGTGAAGACATCACACATGCAGTGATTGACGAGGAAGTCATCACAAGCAGGAGAAAATACCATACCATCACAGAGGTGAAAAATGGTGCTGGCGCGGTGCCTATCAAGACAGAGAAGGGCTGGATACATATTGCGCACGGTGTCAGAAATACGGCAGCAGGACTTCGCTATGTTGTGTATGCATTTGCTACAGCGCTCGATGATCCGAAGAAGGTTATTGCGGAGCCGGGCGGATTCCTCATTGCACCGCTCGGGGATGAGAGGGTCGGCGATGTGTCGAATGTCGTGTTTACCAACGGCGCAATCGCGCGGGAGAACGGTGATGTATATATTTATTATGCATCGAGTGATACAAGGCTCCATGTGGCTACGACAACAATTGACAGGTTGTTGGACTATGTGTTCAATACACCAGAAGACCCGCTTCGTTCTGTGAAGTGTGTGGAACAGAGATGTGAGCTGATTAGAAGAAACCTGGAATACCAGAATCGATAAGAAAACGAGGAGGATAGACAGATGCGTACAGAGAAGTATGGAATTGACTGCAGCAAGGGTGTTATGAATAGAGGAAATCTTTATCGAATTGAGAGAGCGATGAAGAAAGCGATGCGCGGAGAGAATATTACCGTGGGATTTTTGGGCGGTTCCATCACGCAGGGCTGTCTGTCCTCAACTCCTGAGACATGCTATGCATATCTGGTGTACAAGTGGTGGTGTGAGAAGTTTCCCAAGGCAATGGTCACATATGTCAATGCCGGAATCGGGGGAACGACTTCCCAGTTTGGCGCAGCGCGGGTTGACAGCGACCTGCTGTCAAAAAATATTGACTTTACGACGGTAGAGTTCAGCGTCAATGATGATGACAACGAACACTTTCTTGAGACCTATGAAGGACTTATCAGAAAAATATACAGTAGTCAGACCAAACCAGCCATATTGATCGTGAACAGTGTGTATTATAATGATGGTAAGAATGCCCAGGCACAGCACATAAAGATTGGAAAAACCTATGAGCTGCCATGTGTCAGCATGAAACCAACGCTGTACGAAAAGATATTGGATGGGACCTACACCAGCCGTGATATCACAGAGGATGATCTCCATCCAAACGATGAGGGACATGGACTGATGGCAGAGGTCATCATAAGCTTTCTGGAGATGGTATATGAGGAGCTGGAATCAGGAAATGAGGCAGAGGACAATCACATGGATGTGCAGAAAATGGCACCTGTGACCCCCAATGCCTATGAAAATTCTGTGAGATATCAGAACAATAACAGCGAAGCTGTCATGACAGAAAATGATGGTTTTATAATCGATGAACAGCCGCAGAATGACATCCGGGAAATATTCCGGCGCGGCTGGACAGCAGACAGGAAGGGCGCTCATATAGGCTTCGATATCGAGGGAAGCTGTATCGGCGTACAGTATCGCAAATCGATAGTGCAGCCTACATGTATTGCAAGAGCTGTGGTGGATGGCGACATAGACCATGCAAAGATTCTCGATGGCAATTTCGAGGATACATGGGGCGACAGTCTTCATCTGGATACGATTGCGGAACATCTGCCTTATGGAAAGCATCATGTGGAAATTGAGCTGACCACCACACACGAGGACGACAAAGTGCCCTTTTATCTGGTGTCGGTGATTGGCTCAGGGATATAAACAAGGAGGATTTTAATATGAGCAAAGTAAAAATGATGAGCCCGGCTGTTCCCAACATGCCTTGGCAGGACAGAGTAGACGGAAAGAGAACAGGTGTGGCTGATGCTCCTATCTGGAGATACAATGAGAATCCCATTATCGGAAGAAATCCCATAAAGGGCGTGGCAAGGATCTTTAACAGCGCTGTAATCCCATATGAGGGAGCGTTTATCGGAGTGTTTCGCGGTGAGCAGACGAACGGGATTCCATACATCTATCTCGGACGCAGCCAGGATGCGGTTCACTGGGATTTCGAATCCAATAAGATTGCGTTTGTGGATGAAGAAGGCAAACCGTTTATGCCGGTATACGCATATGACCCCCGTCTCGTAAAGGTAGAGGACACTTACTATATTATCTGGTGTCAGGATTTCTACGGCGCAGCGATTGGTATGGCAAAGACAACTGATTTTAAGACGTTCACACGAATTGAAAATCCATTTCTGCCATTTAATCGAAATGCGGTGCTGTTTCCGAGAAAGATCAATGGAAACTTCATGCTGTTGAGCCGTCCTTCCGACTCAGGCCATACACCGTTTGGCGATGTATTTGTGAGTGAGAGTCCTGATCTGGTTTACTGGGGCAGGCACAGACATGTCATGGGCAAAGGCAGCGAATGGTGGGAGTCCCTCAAGATTGGCGGCGGCGCAGCGCCGATAGAGACAAGCGAGGGCTGGCTGTTGTTCTATCATGGTGTGTCAGGCACCTGCAATGGATATGTTTACTCGATTGGCGGAGCGATCCTTGATATTGACAATCCTTCCATTGTGAAATACCGCTGTGAGAATTTCCTGCTGACACCAGAGGAGTGGTATGAGGAGAGGGGATTTGTGCCTAATGTATGCTTCCCCTGCGCGACCATCCATGACTCAGAGACAGGCAGAATTGCAATCTACTACGGTGCGGCAGACAGTTATGTAGGACTCGCATTCACAGAGATTATGAGATTGTTGACTACATCAAGAACAATAGCAGAGTAACGACATCGGATACAGAGATTGGTGTGAGATAATTCCATGGATATCATATTGTTTTCGTGGTAAATGCTTATGGAAAAGGAGATTTTATTTTCGGGTAAAATCTCCTCTTTTGATAAAGGGACAAAATTTGAAAAAATGAAATTGATTCATTTCGTAATTAATGATATGTTAATGATAGAACACACGATGTGATGTATAAAGTATATTAATGTAAAAAAGTGTGTTTGGAAGGGAGAACGATAATGATTACCTATAATGAAAGAGAGCGGGTATTCAAGCTGGATACCCCCAATACCACCTACATGATTGGGATCGTAGATGGGGAAAATTTTGTTGGGCATATCTATTACGGCAGGAGACTCAAGGAAGCAGATGCATCCTATCTGATGCGGACAGAGGAACCGCCGTTTGTTCCAAGTGAAAATAACAGGGAGCGCTGTTCGTTCTATGACTGCTTCCCGTTTGAATACCCCGCAAATGGTTTGGGGGATTACAGAGAGGGATGTCTTGGAATCAGGACGGCAGCAGGGCATGTGGGCTGTATACTTTCGTACAGATCCCATGAGATAATGCAAGGGAAGCCGGCGCTTGAAGGGCTTCCGGCAACTTTTGGCACAGAGGAAGCGTGCACGACGCTGAAACTGGTTTGTGAAGACAAGTACGCAGGTATGCAGGTGGAGCTTTTGTATACCGTATTTCATGATATAGACGTGATCACCAGAAGCGTGAAGGTGATTAACACAGGAAGTGAACCTTTTTTTCTGACAAAGATATATTCTGCCTGTATTGATATGGATAACAGAAATTTTGATATGATATCGCTCCACGGAAGCTGGGCAAGAGAGCGGCATATCCAGAGAAAGCCGATTGGATATGGCATTCAGAATGTAAGTTCGTTTCGCGGCGAATCCAGCCATCAGGATCATCCGTTTCTGGCGCTGGCAGATAAGAACACAACACAGGAAAATGGCGAGATTTATGCCATGAATTTTGTGTATTCTGGAAATTTTCGCGCACAGGCGGAGGTCTCGCAGTTTGACAGTGTCCGTATGACGATGGGAATTCATCCTGAGAATTTTTGCTGGAAATTGGAGAGCGGTGCGTGTTTTCAGGCGCCGGAGGTTGTCATGGTCTACACGGACAAGGGATTTGATGCGATGACAGGCACATTCCACAGACTGTACAGAAATCACCTGATACGCGGTGAATACAGGAACAGAAAAAGACCGATATTAATCAACAACTGGGAAGCGACGTACTTTGCGTTCGATACAGAGAAGCTGCTGTCCATCGCAAAGGAGGCGTCAAAGCTTGGCATTGAGATGCTTGTCATGGATGACGGCTGGTTTGGCAAAAGAAATTCGGATGACTGTGCGCTGGGGGATTGGACAGTCAACGAGGAAAAGCTCAAGGGCGGTTTGAAATACCTTGTGGACGAAGTCAATAAACTGGGGCTTAAGTTTGGTATCTGGTTTGAACCGGAGATGATTTCACCGGATTCGGACTTGTACAGAGCACATCCCGACTGGGCGCTTGCGATTCCGGGCAGACCGGGAGTGGAGTCAAGGCAGCAGTTTGTGCTTGATCTGTCGCGCCAGGAGATTGTGGATGCCGTCTATGAACAGGTGGCAGCTGTGCTCAGGAGCGCCAACATTGCATATGTGAAGTGGGATATGAACCGACAGCTCACCGATATT
Organism: uncultured Lachnospiraceae bacterium; assembly: GCA_947178035.1. Taxonomy (GTDB): domain Bacteria; phylum Bacillota; class Clostridia; order Lachnospirales; family Lachnospiraceae; genus COE1. The sequence continues at coordinate 9,780 of CAMWXA010000116.1, forward strand.
GGAAGCTGCGGGCTCCCGGCCGATCGTCAGGGAGAGATCTACCATCGCTATGTGCTTGCAGTGTATCAGATGCAGGATCGGCTCACAAAGGAGTTTCCGCATCTGCTGCTGGAGAATTGTTCCGGAGGCGGGGCACGGTTTGATCCGGGTATGCTGTACTACAGCCCGCAGATTTGGTGCTCCGATGACACAGACGCCATTGAGCGTCTGGCGATACAGGAGGGAACGGCGTTGATTTACCCGCTTTCGACGATGGGGGCGCACGTATCGGATTGTCCCAATCATGCATTGGGGCGTGTGACGCCGTTTGAGACAAGAGGAATCGTGGCTCTGGCAGGAACGTTTGGATATGAGCTGGATGTGACAAAGATTCCGCAGGAGGATCGTGAGATGATACCGGCACAGGTGGCAATGTATCACAAGTACAATGATCTGGTCAGGGAAGGTGATTATTACCGCATTGCCTCTTATGCGCAGAATCATATCTATGACTGCTGGCAGGTTGTAAATGCAGAGTGCGATGAGGCACTTGTTACATTTGTACAGGTTCTGAACAGGGTTAACTTTAAATCAATGCGCATTCTCCTCAAAGGGCTGGATGCGGATAAACATTACAATGTAGTGTTTGTGAATGATGAGGGGATAAAACCAAAGATTTACAGCGGGGATACGCTGATGAAGGCAGGGCTTCTCATACCATATTGGAAGGGGGATTTCAAGGCAAGACTGATAGAACTTAAGGCAGTGCAGGATTAAGTTTCGGGAGGATTCGGATGATACAACAGACATTGATAAAGGAGATACCAGAGGTAAAAGTGCATGGGCGGACAACCGCGTGCCGCGAGCCGTTGACACTTTTTTGGACAGCAAGCGGATTTGAGTGCAATGTGACCGGTTCAGAGCTCTGGGTGGAATTGGAAGTTACGTATGATATGTATGAACCGTGGTTTAGCTATACAGTAAACGGAGACTGGGTGGGCAGGCAGATGCTGCCAAAAGGCAGATACTGGGTGCCGCTGTTTCGCGGCATGAGTCCGGAAAATATCAAAAATGTTCAATTTTATAAAGATTTACAGGCAATGAGCGGCGATGGGAATTCCTATATTCACATTCATGCACTGCGCCATGACGGCAGATTCGTGCCTGTGGCAGAGAAAAGGCTGAAACTGGAATTTATCGGTGACAGCATTACTTCTGGGGAAGGGCTGTTTGGGGCAAAACAGGAGTGGGACTGGATACCAATGTTTTTCTCTGCCATCAGGGATTATGCATATCTGACGGCGAAGAGGCTCGACGCGGAGTACAGGGTG